>JASLRF010000582.1 GCA_030744095.1 Pirellulaceae bacterium
CGCACGAGCGGAAAAAGACCATATTGCGGCCGCTTCCTGGTATCAAGAAGCGGCTGCGAGCTACGAGTCCAGTGCCGTATCTCCTGACCGCTACGCTCGGGAGAACCTCTTGATGCAGGCGGCACGAGAATTGCGACTGGCCGACAAACCATCTGACGCGCTGCGGCTACTCAGATCGTACCGACCAACATCGCCTCAGAATTCACTCAACCGCGGCTACCGTGATGTGGAAATCGGTATCTGCCTCGCCCTTCTCGGCAAAAAGGAAATGGCGTTAGAACTTTGGATGACAGCCGCCGAGGAAGTTCCAACACTGGTCAACAATACCGATGTTGTCACCCGCATTGCGGCACTCGGCGGTGCGCCCCTTCGCGACGACCGAGATATCGACGTTCGCTATGTGAGGCCTTCTGCGAATAAATTGGCAGCTTGCACGGCCTTGGCCACCGACGGCAGTCGGCTCTTCTGCAACACCGGGTTCCGGGGTAAAGAAGTGCTGTCCTATGACATTAATATTGACACATGGATGACAATCAATCAGGACATTGGGCCAGCCACCTGCCTTGCTTACGCTGATGGTGCATTGTGGGTTGGGACCCAAGCAGATGGACTGTGGCGCTGCCACTTGGTAGGCAATACGTGGCAGCAGTGGTCTGGCGAACAAGGGTTGCCGGACCAACAGGTGGCATCACTCGCAGTCTATGGCCAGACGGCCTATGTCGGAGTTGGCGCAGCAGCGTCAGGCGGGCTCGTGCGCGTCGATGCGAAGGACCGGGTTCATATTTTCGAGAGTTCAGGCGCACCACGAGGCGCTCCCACGCACCTGATCGTCAGTGAAGATGTCATCTTGGCTCGTACGCTGACGGCGGTTTACCAATCCAACACCAACGGTGAGACATGGAAGAGGCTGCCCAAGGGTCGGGCGAGTTGGACTCCGTCGATTCACCAGGGGGAATCAACCATTTGGGCCTCACAATATGGCCACGAACTTTACAAATTCGACAAGACGGGAAAGATCAATGACGATTTCAACCAGACTTGGTTTCCGCGCGGCCAAGGTCGAGCTGGTTATTTGGTGAATTTTGTGGCGGAGCGCGACGGCCAAATCTGGTTCGGCGGCACTCCCTGGAACCGTTTCAAGAGCAGCGGGTTTTATCGATTTGATCAACGTACAGGCGACTTCTTCATGTACGGTCCGCGAGACGGCTTTAAGACCAGCACCACTTATACAACTTATGATGGAGTGTGGGCCGCCGACCGCTTGTGGTTAGCGACATCCGGCGGATTGGCAGAAGTTACGCCCCGAAAAAGCGTCGGCGTCCAGTCCAGTCGAAAGTGACGCAAGTCGAATTCAGGAAACCTGCACCGCGCTAGCCGCCAGAAAGCTTGTATCAGGTTTTTCTTTGGGAATGAGTCAAGTTCTTAGGATCGTTCGAGGAATTACTGTCCGATAGTCGCCTTTCGCTCCGCGGAAGGATCGTGCTTTCGCGGAGCGAAAGACGACAATAGAAGATCGAACACTGCTTAGCGACGGTCACCGACCGCAGGTTGGTCGGGGAGCGGGTCGCTGCAACCGAGCGATAGCTCGCGTCAGCCGGAGGCACAGCCTCGCAGACGTGTCTACTGCACGACAGTTCCACCGCAGACATTGATCATCTGACCATTGATCGCTGTGGCCTGCTCATCCGCTAAGAATGCGACGGTGAAGGCAACCTCCTCGGGCGTGATCCGTCGGCCCAACGGTGATGCCTCCGATTCCAACTGTTGGAACGACTTGCCAAGCCGCTGGGAGTCGTACTCGAGGCGCTTGTCGTTGAGCTGTGTGGCCGTCACGCCGGGACAGACGGCATTTGCCGTGATCCCAGTCCCTTCGACTTCCTTGGCAGTCGCCTTCGTTAATCCGGCCAAGGCGTGCTTACTCGCCGTGTATGCCGCACCGTGCAACGATGCGACGCGGGCATTGATCGATGCAATATTGATGACGCGCCCCCAATTACCTTGCAACATTCCAGGCAGTACGCGTTTGGTCAGCCGATACGGTGCCGTCACGTTGACGGCGAACGTGAGATCCCAAAACGTGTCGTCAAAGTCGACCAACGGCAGCGGGCGCTGACTGGATCCGATTCCTGCATTATTAACGAGAACCTCGACGGTGCCCCAACTATCTTCAACTTGCCCAATCAGACGATCGATGGCTTGAGGATCTGCCAGATCATCAGCAATGGCCATCGCCGTTCGGCCGGTGGATTCGATCTCCTTCACAACGGCCTGCAATTCGTCTCGACTGCGTGCGGTGACCGCCACACGGAACCCCAGGTCAGCAAGCGCCACTGCTGAGCTGCGACCGATGCCCCGCCCCGCACCGGTTACAACGGCAATCCGGTCAACTTTCATGGTCTCTCCTCGAAAGCTGTTATCAGCTTAGTTCTTCGCATTCTATGTTCTGGTCCGAGATTGACAATCATGCCGGTCAGCGCGGCAAGAGCGACCGGTTGCCGGCAGGCACTAAATCCCTCGCAGAGTGACCTAGACTTGTCTGCAAAACAACGTACTGAACGAGCGAGTTTCAACACGCTCGAAGGGAAGAACACCGAAGGCAGTTCCCACAACGTGGCTCCCGGCATTCCATGGCGAGAAACCTACGATGTTGACTCAGGCCAACCTAACCAGCTTTGTTACGTACAATCCGATTGCATTGCCCGTGGAAACCCGTCTGGCCGAAGCAGTGCAGACGCTGGCTCAAACAGGTATCCACCATTGGCCAGTCGTCAACGCCGAGCGACAACTTGTTGGCATTCTCTCGGAGCGGGACATTGTTCGCGTCCTGACGCAGCAAATGCGGACCCCCGTCGCAGTAGGGGATTCTGCACCCGCTCAGGCAGATGACATGTCCGTCGCGGACGCGATGTCTAGTGTGGTCGAGTTCGTGACATTGGACGAATCACCTCGCCAGGTTCTGACGAAACTGCTCGAGCACACACTAGACTGGCTTCCCGTCGTCCAAGACGAGATGGTGGTAGGTGTGACAACCATGGCAGATTTTCTCCGCGAATTCTCCTATGGTCAGATCGGTCTTTCAAAGACGCAAGTCTCAGAGCTGATGGTGCCTGCGGAGATCATAGACAGTGAGATGACGTTGAACGAAGCCTGGGATGCCTTGACTGAACACCAGTCTGGTTGCGTGGGTGTGGTGCGAGGTGATTTTCCCTTGGGAGCATTGTCTCAACGCGACGTGAGACTGGCCATGTGCCGCGTCGCCGTGACCGATTGGCTGGGCGATCAGCCCAACGTTTACGAATTCGAATGCAGCGGCCCGCGAACGGTATTGGAATTGGCTTCGTCGGCACCTACTATTCGACCTGGAGCGCGTCTGCAGAGCGCTGCCACGTTGATGCTCGATCACGGTCGCGAGGCCATCGCTGTTGTCAATCAAGCGAATCGGATGATGGGTGCCGTGACCGAGCATGAGATTCTTCAGCGCACGCTCAACTATCTGATCTGAATGCCAACCTGGGCGTCACTTAAGATGTGCTGCGAGCAGTTGTCACGGCCAGCCTCGAGCCTGTTGAATCAACCATGTTGGTCAGGCTGGGAGAGGCTGTGAGGGATTTGGCTACGTGGATTCAAGGCGACTTGCGTGTCTGCTCGAAGTAGTACACGCCCTTCTTGTTCGAAGAAACGATATCCAGAAGACCGTCGCCATTGACATCAGCGACGTCGAATTGTGTGCCAGGGCCGCTGTCGTGATCGAACTGGTGGCGAATCCACTGGACATGACCGTTTTCTCGTGTGAGTTCAAACCAGAAAAAGACGGCTGGCTGATCGCCGCCAGGGTCCCGGCCGCCATGCGCCCACCAGCGTTTGCCCGTCACAAAATCCTTGAGACCGTCGCCATTGATATCCTCCAGCCGAACGCCATGGGTTTGCGAAAAACTCTTGTCGATTTCATGGGTCTTCCATTTCCCGGCAGCTTCTTGTTCATGCCACCAGATCCCAAACGCGTGCGGGCTGCTGGCCAACACGTCGCTGTCGCCATCACCATCAAAATCGTGAACAAAGATCTGCGCAGCCTTGCCCTCGCCGCCCCGTTCGCCAAATTCGGCGGCATGAAACTTCCAAGGCGTCTCCGACAACGATGCGGGGGCTTCCCACCAACCAGCCGCACAAACAATGTCGTTTCGGCCATCGCCATTGACATCGCCAACTCCCAAGCCGTGTGAATAGCGTTTTGTCCCTGGAGAGGCTTTGATCGAGATGGCATGTCGATGCCAAGGCTTGTACGGGTCCTCGTCGGGCGTGAAATAGGCCATCTGGCGATCGGGGCCATCGGATTGTGCCGCGTCGGGCGAAAATGCGGCAATCAACTCGCGCCGACCATCGCCATCAAGGTCAAGAAAATCTGGGCTCTCATTGTTGGTGACGGGCGTAAGTAGATGCTTCTTCCACGCTCCATCCGAGTTCTTTGGATTCTCAAACCACCAGGTAGGCGTACCGGGAAAGTCGACAACAATGACATCGACCCATCCGTCCATGTTGACATCTTCGGCGAAGTTGCAGAACGAGTTGCTGTAGCCTTTGGGATCAAAATATGGTGGCGTGCCCTGCACCGCACCGCGGCCGGAAGGCGGATCCTTGGCAATCGTGTGCATCGTCCACCTCGGTGCCTCGTACCAAACGAATCCAGCGACAATGTCTTGCTTGCCGTCCTTGTTGAAATCGCCGACGGCAACACCTTCGCTGCGGAACTTGGCATCCAATCGTTGTTTCTTGAAGCGCGGCGTCGATCCCTCTTCGGCAACGGCGAAAGCGCTGAATGCGAAAACGACAAGAATCGAGGCTGCGACTCGGATTTGAGCGGCTTGGATTTGAGCGTTGCGGTGCACGGTATGATTCCTCGCGTGTGGGGCGTGGGGTAGGGTTAGTTTGTTGGTATTATCGTAACCAATTGTCGCCCCCAATGCGCGCGATTCTTACGTTCGGCGTTCCTTAATCTTCGTTCGACTGTCCACCTTCTGCGGCCTCTCCCTCTGGAGACCAATGCGCTCCATGCATTATCATCTGAGACGGTCGAATTAGGATGAAGAATCCCCTTCACGACTTCTGGCCGTGAACGGTTACGTAAATCCGTTGTTAACCAAGAAAGGCAAGAAAGCGAACAAAACTATGGACCAGTTCATTGACATCAAATTCGCTGAAGGCACTGACGGACATGCGGCCACGATTCGTATTGCCAAGATCGATGCCGTCGTCCGACCGGTTCTTGGCGCGCCGTACATTCTGGTGAATGGCCACGCGATCAAAATCTCCGAGTCGGACGCCGAACGAATCACGACTACCATCCGGCAATAGAGACGCCCATCGCTTGTTGTTACCGTAGTTTGCGACCGATTTCGAGCGCCGATCTCGAAATCCGCCAAAACAATGGCTCGGTGCGAGCATCCATGCGCGTCTCGTAATCCTCCGGCGTCGCGTGGGATTGTGTCGGTTGTGTCGAACAAATGCGGGGACTGGGAAAGTTTTTTTACCACCCACCCATTCGGTACCCCATATCCCTGACGCTTCTTCTACTATGTGGGTAGAATTAACTGATAAGTCTGCGCGTTTGGCTCGACAGGCAACTTGCCGATGCGTTCCTTGCAACAATCCTCCGCATCTTCTGGAATCCCAATGACAAACTCGGACCAACCGCAGCCTGGCAGCGGAAACACGCAGCAGGTAAAGATGCAGCACGTCACCGCCCGCGTGCCCGAGCAGGTAAGCGCGGGTGCGTTCAGCACGGGCGTGATCGTCATGACAGGATCCAGCGAGTTCATCTTGGACTTCATCCAGAACATCGGCGGGCCCCCACAGGTTGCCGCGCGTATCATCATGCCCCACGGAGCGCTACCGCAATTCTCGGAGGCGTTGCGCAAAAACCTCGGCATTTACAAAGACCGCTTCGGTGCACCACCCGAGCTACCAAAACCCCAGCAGAACCAAAAGTCGCAGTCCGCACAGGAAGTCTACGACGAACTCAAACTGCCCGATCACCTACTCAGTGGCGCCTACGCCAACGGTGTGATGATCGGCCATTCGGCGTCTGAATTCAAACTCGATTTCCTGACAAATCTATTTCCTCATTCAGCAGTGTCGTCGCGAGTTTACTTGTCGGCACCGCAAATACCTCGACTCTTGGATTCTTTAGAATCGACGTTTGCCCAATTTCAGCAGCGGGTTAAACAGCAGCAGCAACAGAAACAGCAGCCACCTCAAGATCAGCCGCCAACCGAATCGACCGAAGACGAATTGGGCTAGTGCGGCTTTCAATGCTGGGCAAACATGTCGCGCATCATCGAACAACCTCCCGAGAATGGTGTTCGGTCCGACGGCTTGTATGCCGGAGGCTGGTGGCACACGCTGGAAGGCGACGAGCGGATTGTCTGCGACCTCTGTCCGCGCGAGTGCCATTTAAAGCCGGGAGATCGAGGCTTCTGTTTCGTTCGACAGAACGTCGATGGCGAGATGATGCTGACCACGTACGGTCGTAGCACGGGATTCTGCATTGATCCCATCGAAAAGAAACCGCTCAATCATTTTTTACCAGGCACCAGCGTTCTTTCGTTTGGAACCGCCGGCTGCAACTTGGGCTGTAAGTTTTGTCAGAATTGGGATATTTCGAAGTCGCGCGAAGTCGAACGGCTCAGCGAACTCGCCAGCCCGGCCGCCGTCGCCGCGGCCGCCAGGCACTTTGATTGCCGCAGCGTGGCCTATACCTACAACGATCCAATTATCTGGGCCGAATACGCCATCGATACGGCGCGTGCCTGTCGTGTTGAGGGAATCAAGAACGTGGCGGTGACAGCAGGTTACATTTCGCCAGTGGCACGCGCCCCGTTCTTTGAATTCATGGATGCCGCGAACGTCGATCTGAAGTCGTTCTCCGAAGAATTCTATTACAAGGTCACATATTCGCATCTGCAGCCCGTCTTAGAGACCTTGGAATGGTTGAAGAAGGAAACGGATGTGTGGTTCGAAATCACCAATCTGTTGATTCCAGATACCAACGATTCGCCAGACGAACTTCGCGAAATGTGTAACTGGATTTTGAACCATGTCGGCGATGAAGTGCCGGTCCATTTTTCGGCATTTCATTCCGATTTTCGTATGAAAGATCGACCAAACACGCCACCGGAGACCCTGGTTGCCGCACGCGAGATTGCGCACCAGCAAGGGCTCAAATTCTGTTACGTCGGCAATGTCAATGATGTCGTCAACCAAAGCACGTACTGCCCGGACTGCCGTGGCCTGTTGATTCAACGCAATTGGTACGAGCTCGGTGAATATCGCCTCGATCACAACCACTGTGGCCACTGCGGGATGAAGATCGCCGGCTGGTTTGAAGAGTCGCCGGGGCATTGGGGGCGCAAACGCCAGCCCGTGCAAATCTCGCAGTTTTCACAACCTTTACCTATCACATCGATTCCCGTCAGACAAAAAGAGGATTCCGCGATGACCACAGCGTCCAAAACCGATGGTGCCGCCGCCCGACTCGAAGCACAGCGCCCGAAGCTCAGTGACGAGCAACAGCAGCTCATCCATAAGGGCGCCTGCGAAGTGATCGCATCCTCCATCCTCAAACGCCCGCTCAGCGTTCCCGATCCGACTTTAGGCGGAGCGGCTGACCGCACGGTCATGGGTGCCTTTGTTACGCTCAAACGCACTGGAAACCTGCGTGCCTGCTGTGGGGCGCTGGGTCGTCCGATGCCGTTGGGAACGGCGCTACAACAAGCCGCCGTTCGCACAGCCACCGAAGATACGCGACTGCCTGCAATCTCTCCGACAGAATTGCCCTTCTTAGATGTCGATGTCTCGTTGCTGCATGGCTTTCAGCCGATTAGCGAAAAGGGTGAAGACCGCGCCGCCTCTGTCGAGGTCGGTCGCCACGGTTTGCAGATTCAACGCGGAAACAACGCCGGCTTGCTGTTACCAAGTGTTGCTCGAGAACAAGATTACGACGCGGTGGAATTCCTTCGCCAACTTTGCCGCAAAGCCGGCCTCCCGGCGACAGCTTGGATGGACGACGACACAGAGATTCAGGTCTTTGAAACGCTTTCGATCGCCGGCGTCTTCGAGGCAACTGGAATCGAAGAGGGAACTGCTGTGGCCCCCCTGCTAAACAACACTGAAATCCGTGCGTTGGCAGCCCATTGCGGCAACAATATCGCATCCATCGTTCAGGGCGCGACGCCCAGTTATTATGCTTTGGGCTGTTCGGATGGCACGGTCAACGGCATTGCCTTGACCCTCAAGCCGGTCGGCAGCGATGACACCGTGCATTTTTCTCGTTTTTCGATGCGACCAGGAATGCCATTGCAATCGACGGCATTCGATCTGGGGAAGTCCATCGCGGAATCGCTTAGCTCTGGCCAACTCAAGCTCCCTTCGGCGGACCTGCACGTCTCTGTTTCGATCCTGCATGATTCAGCGATGCATGGTTCGGCTGCCAAACCGGACTTGCGCGGCAGCGACCCTAAGACGCGCGCGTTGATGATCGTCGAAGGGGCCAAGACCGCCTGGATGTATGACCCCGAAAAAACCTCGGACGAACTCTTGGCCGATTTGACAGAGAAGATCGCGGTCTTCAATGCCGAGGCCACCGGGATTTTCAGTTTTGCTGTGCAAACCAACGAACCGACAATGACCGTGGTCAACGCGCCGAAACCTTCGGTCGGCCCTGATCAACGTCCTGCGGCGGTCGCCGGAAAATTCTATCCGGCCGACGCCACGGAACTGAGCGAGATGCTTGATGGCTTTCTAGCTGATAAAAAAGGCCGAAAATCAAAATGCACAGCCATTATGGTTCCGCACGCCGGCCTGATGTACTCGGGCAGTGTGGCCGGCGCGGTCTTTGCAAAGACGAAGATTCCTGATTCGGTCATCGTCATCGGTCCCAAGCACACTCGCAACGGCGTTGAATGGGCTGTCGCGCCTAACAACTCATGGGCGATCCCTGGCGGCGAAGTTGCCGCAGATCCGCAATTGGCCGCGCAGCTCGTCGAAGCCATCCCCGGCTTGAAAATGGACGCCGCCGCGCATCAGGGTGAACATGCCATCGAGGTCGAGTTGCCGTTCCTGGCCAAGCTAAATCCCAACACCAGAGTGGTCGGAATCGCGATTGGTGGCGGGTCGCTGGCACAATGTCACGAGTTCGCTGAAGGACTGGCGAAGGTCCTGAAAGGACGCGACGAAGAGACGCTCCTGGTGATTTCCAGTGACATGAACCACTACGCCAGTGACGAAGACAACCGGCGGCTCGACGAAATTGCCATCAAATCGTTGCAGACACTCGATCCTGACGAACTGTACGAAACAGTGACCGGACACGGCATCAGCATGTGCGGAGTCCTGCCTGCGGTGATCGCAATGGAAGCCTCGAAACAACTTGGCGGATTAAAGTCTGCCAAGCGACTCGCCTATTCGACGAGTGCCGATGTTTCAGGCGACAAGAGTCGCGTGGTTGGCTATTGCGGAATGCAATTCAGCTAGCAAGTCTGTACCTCGGACCGGCGCGAGCCATCGCCCGGTTGCCGCGACCCGCTCCCCGACCAACCTGCGGTCGGTGCCCGTCGCTGAAAACTCGACTCATTACTCGGTAGTCAGTGGCGCGCATGAAGGTTGACCTAGCGCCGTGTCGTCGGTGAACGCGTCGTTGTGACTTTGCTCAGATACAGCGCGGGCTGTTCCTGCACTTTTCGAATGCAACCCTTGCAGCACACGAAGACCGGCTCGCCGACGACGATCACTTTCCAGGGTCCGCCCGTCGAATTTAACGGCTCGTCCATTACGGGGCACGTCTGTTGACGCGCGATTGCCGTCGCGTCCGCTTTTGTCGCCTTTGTCGCCTTTGTCGGCGCCGTCGGTGCGAGTTTGGCAAGGTGCAGT
>JASLRF010000583.1 GCA_030744095.1 Pirellulaceae bacterium
ATGTATCGCCGGCGACTTCCGCCGCGACGGCCGTCACATACATCCGATCAACAAGCGGCAGGGCGACACGATAGATTTCCGCGCCGCCAATGATAAAGACTTCAGAGCTCTCACGCGCTAGATCGACTGCGGCGGTTACACTGTGCGCCAGCAACGCCCCTGGTTTGACGGAATACGCCTTTTGTCGCGTCACCACAATGGATGTCCGCCCCGGCAAGAGCCGCCCGATCGACTCGTAGGTCTTCCGGCCCATAATGATTGAGTGCCCCATGGTTAGTTGCTTGAACCGGCGCAGGTCGTCAGATAGTTTCCAAGGCAGGTCGCCGTTGACGCCGATCACATCGTTGTTCGCTATTGCCACAATCAAAGACGTTCTCATCGCTGCCTTCGCGTTAGCAGTGTTCGATCTTTTATTGTCGTTTTTCGCTCCGCGAAAGCACGTTCCTTTCGCGGAGCGAAAGGCGACTATCGGACAGTAATTCCTCGAACGATCCTTAGTGCGCGTCGCACGGACGGGGAGCGTCCGCGGCGCTTCGTTCCGCAGCTCCAAACGGTGAAAGATCCGCTATCGATGATCCGCACGCCGTCTAGACTGCGACCTTCGCACGAATGTGCGGATGCGGATCGTAGTTCTCCAGCTGAAAGTCTTCAAAACGAAAATCAGATAACGAGGCGACTTGGGCGTTGGTCACGAGCATGGGAAGATCGTGTGGCTCACGCTGTAATTGCAATTTCGCCTGTTCCAGATGATTGACGTACAAGTGTGCGTCACCCAAGGTGTGAATGAACTCGCCTGGTTGTAGGCCAGTGACCTGTGCCACCATCAGCGTCAGCAACGCGTAGGATGCAATGTTGAAGGGAACGCCCAGAAACACGTCGGCGCTGCGCTGGTAGAGCTGGCAAGACAGACGGTTTTCCGCCACGTAAAACTGGAACAGCAGATGACAGGGAGGGAGTGCCATGTTGGGCAGCTCAGACACGTTCCAGGCGCTGACGATCAACCGCCGGGAATCCGGGTTGCCCTTGATTTGCCGTACCACGTCACTGATCTGATCAATGTGACCGCCGTCCGCAGTCGGCCAAGAGCGCCACTGCGCACCATAGACGGGGCCCAGATTTCCATCGGCATCCGCCCATTCGTCCCAAATCGATACCCCGTGTTCGTTCAAGTAGCCGACGTTCGTGTCACCTCGCAAGAACCACAACAGTTCGAACACGATCGACTTCAAATGCAGCTTCTTCGTCGTCATCAATGGAAAACCAGTGCTCAGATCGTAACGTGCCTGATGGCCAAACGTGCTCAGTGTGCCGGTGCCCGTACGATCCGCTTTCGGCGTTCCGTGATCCAGAATGTGCTGCAAAAGGTCAAGGTATTGGCGCATGAATGACTTCTACCGGTAGCTAGGCGGCTTCACCGCGTCCCATGTCCAGTGGCGATCGGATGTGGCGGCGACCGATTCAGAGGCAAACCCCAGGGCAACGACGAGTTCGCGTACCTCGTCCAGAGACAACGCGGCGCGGAGCGAATCGTCAAACATCTTGCGTTGACGAGCATCCGCCTCGGCGGCATACGTCGTTACCAACTGCTCGACTGTCGAATCGTCACTGGGACGCAACAGATCTCGAAAAAAAAGACGGCCGCCTGGCTTTGTCACACGCACGGCCTCGGCGATAACCGTGACAGGTTCGGGAACGTGATGCACAATGCTGTTGGACATCACAACGTCAAATTGGTCGTCGTCGTAAACCAGCTCTTTGGAGTCAATGTGAGCCAGCGAGATGCGGTCGATCAGGCTGTTCACCTCGATATTCAGACGAGCCAGATCGAGCATCGCGATCGATAGATCAATCGCCATCACACGACATTCCTCGACATGCTGGCAGAGCAGAATCGGAATCTGGGCGGTACCGGTTCCCAAATCGATCACATCGCCGTGCACGTCGCCGCCAGCCAGCAGATCTTCGACAAATGCCTGGTTGACCGTTGCGTGATCCATCGCATCGTAATCGCGCGATTCCTCGTCTGTGTCCATTACTTCGGGTTCGAGAACGCGTTTCAACGTCAATGTTCTGACTCCTGCAAAGGAAACTCGTAACCGGTGCTGCGCAGCCACGCATCCCAACTGATCATCATCAGTGCGATCAACAGATATCCAGCAGTGTAGGAGAACGGTGTCTGTCGGCTCGCCGCGTCCAAATTCCAAACCAAGAACATTGCCGCGCCGGGAAACGGCGAATGCATGATACCAAACAGGCTGAGACCTGCAGCAACCGCCATGCAGACTGCTGCCACGCGCAGTTTGCGGTCGATCATGGCTGCCAGCGCCGAAGCCCACAGCAGGCTGGTGACGATAAAACCGTTTCCAAGGACACGAATTGTGGCGATTTCTGCCTGTAGACCGCCGCTAATTTGTTCGAGACTAATCCCATGCGCAGCCATTTCGCCTAGGAACTTGTCGATAAAGATCAACACGAGCGACGCCAAGGCAGGCACGCAGGCGATCACGACAGCGGCGTAATGTCGCTTGGGAGTCGCGTGGAAGCTCTGCGAAGTGATTTCCAAACCCACGAAAATCAGAATTGGGAAGACCGTCGCTTTGGGGATGATTACGTAAAGAAAACCAAAGTACCCAAGCAGTCCAGCGGTCCCGATGAAGATCGCCGTCGCCAAGGTGTAGGCGGCCCGACCTCCCATCGCTTTGTAGGCCGGATGACCGATGTAAGGAGTCGTCTGGATCACGCCCCCGCATACGCTGGCCACGACGGTTGCCACGGCTTCCACGGCAATGACTTGGCCGGTGTCGAATTCATCGCCCGACGCGGCGGCACTCTCGGTGCAATCGATTCCGCCCACGACGGTCGCCAGGGCGAACGGAATCACTACGGGCAAGTACATCATTGAATCCGACAGGACTTGCGTCCATTCAAAACGGAATACGCTGGTCCATTCGTACGGGAACAGCGCCGCTTTGGCGGTGTCCAGCTGTCTCCAATCGTGCTCGTGCTCCAACAAGCCCGCCCCCACCATGATGTAGTAGAGTGATCCGGAGACCAAGAGTGCGGCGAGCGCCCCCGGAACTCGACCCGGCGTCGGGATCCGCGCCACCAAGGTCATCAGAATAACGGCTAGAGCAACCAACCCCACAACCGGGAAGTGCAGAACCTCCGTGAACGGCAGGAAACTGATCAGCACCAACGCGATCCCCGCAAGCGAGCCCAGCAGCCCAGCTCGTGGAACGACGCGACGCACCCAGTTAGATCCGAGCGCACACAGCAATTTGAACAGTCCGCTGATGAAGATCGAACAGATGCCGATCTGCCATGCGTATATCGCCGCCTCGAAAACAAGCGCGTCGTTCTGGCCGGCACCGTCAACGACTCCCAAGGCCTGCTTTTTCGCCAGGAACGCCGGTCCCAGTACGAAAAACACCATCCCAAACGTACTGGGGGTATCCAGACCTAACGGCATTGCCGTAATGTCACCGCGTCCTGTTTGACGAGCCAGCCGCAACGCCATCCAGAAGAACAGCATGTCACCAACAAACACCCCGATGGCGGTACCGGGAACCATGTAACGAAGTGCCACATTTGTAGGAAATCCAAAAACTGCCGTCAGTAGCCCAACCGCCAACAAGAGGTCGGCGATATTGTCTAACATCAAGCCAAAAAAGGCGTTAACGTCGCCTGGCGTTGCCCAGTGGTAGCGGTCGCGGGACACGTGGTTTCCAGTGGCACGGTTTTTGCCTGTTACAAGAGCCGTGAGTGTATGGCGCTCGTTCTGGGGTGTCAATTCACTGCCTTGGGCAGCTCAGTGGCCAGCGTTCGCTCGGCCGGCTGCGTCCTGTTAGAATGAATAGCATTCCCCTGGCGGCATTCCGTTCGGATTTATCTGCCGTGCTCAGGGGAATAGCTCGAACTCTCCTCAATTCGGAACGTAAAGAGACCATGGCGACGACCATCCAGAATTCGCAAATCCAGGCCACCGGCGACAAGCTGCCACCATCTGACACGCTGATCGCACGAATGTCGGATGAGGAACTGTTGCTCTGCTATCGCACTACCGGACGCCGACCGCTGTTTGACGAGCTAGTCTACCGGTATGAACGCGAACTGTTCAGCTACCTGCGCCGTTACTTAGGAAGTGCGGAGATGGCTGAAGATGTGTTTCAAGCAACCTGCCTACTGGTTCATCTAAAATGCCAGAAGTTTGAACAGGGACGACGCTTTCGACCTTGGCTGTATGCCGTAGCAACAAACGCCGCCATCGATGCGCAGCGCCGCGACAAACGACATCGTGCAGTTAGCCTTGATCGTATTGGTAGTCGCAGTCTGGACGAAGAAGCCAAATTGGCCGACCTCCTGATCAGTGAGGATCCCGATCCTCTTTCTGAAGTCAGCCGGTTGGAGAGCGGACAATGGGTCCAAGAGGCGCTGGGAGAATTGTCCGATCAAATGCGAAGTGTCGTGACGCTGGTCTACTATCAGGGCATGAAGTATCGCGAAGCAGCGGAGGTGCTGAGAATCCCGGTCGGCACGGTCAAGAGCCGGTTGCATTCGGCGATTCAAAAACTGAACGAACATTGGAACAACACCCACACCCTGTGATCGTAAAATCCACCAACCGTGAATAATCACCTCAGAGAGCAACTGCTCGGTTACCTGCTGGACGCGTTGGAAGACGACGAACGTCAGCAAATCGAACAGCAACTTGAAGACGATCCATCGTTGATCGACGAGTTGCAGACGTTGCGCACATCATTGCAGCCGCTGGCGGAAAATTACGAGGATTTTGAACCACCTTCTGGTTTGGCTCGGCGGGCTTGTTCGCGAGTCGACCAGCGGCGCCAGCTGGAACCGGTCGGTCCTGCCGGCGGTGCCTTGAACACCACTAATTCAGGTGCCTCAGCATCGCGTTCGCGGATTTCGGTGGCAGATGTTGTCGTCACTGCCGGAATCGTCCTGGCCGCCGTTTTGATCTTCTTCCCGGCAATTGCCAGCAGCCGATATGCATCCCGATTGACGCACTGTCAAGACAACCTGCGACAGTTGGGTCTGGCACTGGTGAACTACAGTGACAAACTTGGCGGAGGCTTCTTCCCAGCGGTCGCTAGCCAGGGCAATCGAGCGTTTGCCGGTGTCTATGGCCCCACGTTGATTGACTCGGGATACCTGGACGACGCCAACAATCTTATTTGTCCGTCCTCAGCATTGGCGGAACAGCCTCCCGCTTATCGCGTCCCAACGCTAGAGGAAATCGACAGGGCGACACCACAAGCGATCATCATGATCCGCCGGTATGCCGGTGGCAGCTATGGGTACACCTTGGGCGTGATCGTGCAAGGAGCTCATGTTGCACCGCGAAATCAAGGTCGGGCGAATTTTGGGTTGATGGCGGACGCGCCGAGCACGTCGTGGAAAGACAACCGGAGCACCAGCCACGCGGGCCGAGGTCAGAATATCCTCTTTGAAGATGGGCATTTCAGGTTCGTCGAAATCAACGCCATCAATGCACCATGGCTGGATAATCCTTTCCGGAATCGATACGGCATAGTGGAAGCGGGTGTTGACGAAGATGATGCGGTGATCGCACCGAGCTTTACGCCGCCGTTTATTCTCAATGTATCGTCGCGTTTGGAAGACTAGCGCGCGCCGATTCGCGGTAGCGGCTTCTCGCCGTCGGGAACCATGAAACGAGGCGCCACCGGCGCTACACGTCGGTGCGACACGCACTAAGATATCGCCGCTGCGCGTGGCCAATCGGCAACATCCGAGCTGAATCGACTGTTACCAAACTGCATCATCATGTCTGGCCGTCAACGTTCAGATAGCGGCCCATCGTTCGGTGCAACCCCTTGTCTCTGCAGTAGATAGGTTGTCTCTCCGCCCGCTGCCGCCGAACGGTTCACCAGCACCGGCCTCTGATTTGCTTCCCCTGGAGACTGTTCATTGGCGTGTTCGAGCCCTAGTCCCCTCGGGCTCGGACGCCGCCAATGAATGACGCCACAGCCGTGAGACGATGGGAACACGACGGGACGCTGATATTCTCGCGAATCCAGCTACCAGAATCCCGCAGTAGGTCCCCCCTGATGACATCGCGGTCTATCGAATCTCCAGCCCAATGGTCGTATGCACACGAGAGAACTCATCGAGTTAGCGGGACTAATCGCCGCACATGGCACGGTTCTGAGCGCACGCGCCGATCATCTGCAGTCAGACGGCGCCGCGGCCTATTGGTCGGCCGCCCAATGCCGCAGCACCCGATGGTCACGTGCGATGAAGCAGCATTCGCTTCGCGTTTGCTCGTCAGCCAGCGAGCAGTCCGGAATTTTATGGACGTCAATTCGCCCAACTTTGGAAGAGATTCTGTCGAGCGAGGTGCTTTGTCGCGTTTTCGCCGCCATCTGCTGTGGGCATGAAAAGCGATATGGTGGTAACGAGTTGACTCCGATTGTTCACGTGGTCATGTCCGGTCAGATGGAGACCAGGTTGCGAGCGTTAAATCTGCTTGTGTACGGGCATGGATTGCGAATTGAAGACTCTGTCTGCTTGAATCGGCTGCGAAAGCAGACCGAGCGCTGGGTCGACCTGCTGCTAAGCCTCTTTGTCGAGCAGTTTGACGTCGCTGAGTTTTCATTCCGTCAAGAACGGTTGCACGAGTTCTCGGCACAGTGGAACTCCGGCCCGGCAGGGCACGCACAGCGATCACTGACCCTCGCTTCGCTCCGCATCGCCTATCAATACAGCTTGTCGAATGTGGTGGCCAACGCCGATCTGAACCGCAAGATCGCATCCGGCGTTTTGGGATGTTTGAACTCCGCCGTGTTTGACTCAACCGGCCTCATGAAATCGATGTGGTTGGAGAACATGAGCCGTACTGCCGACGACGCTCAAGGAATGCTCGACGATCTGTTTTCCGACGATTCGACACCGCCGGCAGGTCTGGGCGGCACCGACTTTCGGCGTCGCACCAATTGGCTGGACCTCTCGTAGTGGGTGTGGCGACCCCATCTTCCATCCTCTTGCATCCGTGGCGCTCCATCTGCTTCTACATCGGTTCATGCGGAACAGCCTTACGAAGGCAGTTCATTGCCAAGTTCCTGCACCAACCGATGAACATTCACGCGACTCTTCATCAGGTATAGCAATGCGGGTACCTGAAAATTCAAACGATGAGCAAACACGTTGACCGGCTCTTGCCGCAGCCAACGTTGTTTCGACACTCTTGCCAGCCATTCTGCGCCGCGACGGATGTACCGCGGATCTCCGTAATCGAATTCACCCTCGAACATCACAGGTTCGTTGTAGTAATGGAATCCTTCGATGACGAGTTCGAGCGTCTCGCGGTGCTTCTGCGCGTCTTCATCAGTCATCCGCAAAGACCGGATACAAATTGCTTCAGCGTCCTCATCCGTCCCGTCACGAGCTCGACTGACGTCGCAGTGATAGTTCCACTCTGCAGCAGTGAACCGTCGCACATTACCGAAATCAATAAACCCTAGCCGGTTGTCATCCATGAAAATGAAGTTTCCCGGGTGTGCATCCGTGTAGAGCATGCGGTTGAGAAAGACACGGTAAAGCGCACGGCTAATCCTCTCGCCGTAGTCGTCTCGTTGTAGTTGAGTGGGGTCTGCTGCGAGGAACTGGTCCATTGTCCGGCCTGGGACAAATTCCATCGTCAATACGCGTCGCGATGATGCGTGCTCGATCACATGAGGAACGACGATCTCATCATCGTCCTGAAACAGCTGCGCAACATCACTTAGATTCTTCGCTTCGTTCTCGTAGTCCGTTTCAGACTCCAAGCCAGTGCGGACTTCTTCAAATGTCTCCTCGAGAGCTCGCCAGTCAGAATTGAACAGCATGGGCCGCATTAGCATTTTCAAGTTTCGCAGATCGGCCTGTATTGTCCTGCCGATGCCCGGATACTGAATCTTGATCGCGACGTCTTCACCCGTCTTGAGCCGTGCCCGATGAACCTGACCAATCGAGGCGGCCGCCATCGCCGTCTCGTCAATCTGAGAAAAAAGGTCCTCCGTGTCGCCCAGCTCATTCAAAAGCTGTTCCCGAATCAACGAGAAGTGCATTGGCGGAGCCTGAAAGTGCAGGCTGCCTAACACGTCAACAAATTCTGCGGGTACCGATTCGGGAAAGTTTGTGAGCAATTGCCCTACTTTGGTAATGGCGCCACGCAAGTAACCCATTGTTTCCAACGTGTTCAATGCACTGCGGAGGTTTGTTTCCAGTAAGTCCTTCTCGCTGGCCTCCGCCGGCTTGTACCAAGACCGAATCCACCATGCTAGGTACGCCATTCCAAGTTTGGCTGACAGGCCGCTTATCGAACAGAATCTCTGAAGGCCACCAGTTGGAACTCGTCGATGAGCCAGTGAATCAAAGATCGCCTGAAAACCCGAAGACTGTGCCGAGGGAGTTTCCACGGCCTTGGTCTTTTCTGCCGGCAAGGCCTCGAGCAATTCAGAAACAGTGGGCATAGCTGGGCTCCTTATCTTGAATTACCGCGTTTCACTCGGATCAGCAGTGTACTGTTCTAGCGACTCATCCAATCCGCAAACATGCGCATGGAATGATCCAATTGCGCAAGGCTGTCTTCCTGTTTTGGCGACTTGTCACCGCCCCAAAATGTAAGCACACCGACGTACAGAGCCCACAGAATGTTCAATGTCACGGCGGGCGGTTCAACCACCCCATGATCTGTCAAAATCCGCACAAACTGTTCACTGACGTCGGCTCGTAAAGTGACAGCTGCATCGATCTTGGGCGAGGCAACCGGGCTGAGCGCCGTGTCAAGCAACGGGCGGATGGACTTCTGCATCGGCCTGAGGGCTCTGAGCTGGGCGGCAATTGATGCAAACAAGTCTTCTGCGAGGGCCGCGTCTTCGCGACGGTTGCGACCAAAGTCCCGCGCCGCCTTCTTCAATGCATGACCTGCCAATTCGACCACGACGGCCTCTTTGGTGTTGAAATAGTTGAACATGGTGCCGGCGGCAATGCCCGTCTCCCGGGCAATATCGCGCGTGGTCGTTTGATCGAAACCTTTTGTACGAAACATGGCCTTGGCTGCATCGAGAATCCGCTGCCGCGTCGCCGCTTTCTCGTCCGCCGTTATTCTCATCAACGACTCCATCGCCGCGGCGGCCGATTTCCAAAGCATGAGCGGTGGCCGCCTGGTATTTAATATGAGCGTGATCACATAATATACTTGATGTCGGCGAAAGTCCACCCATAATGTGAGCATGTTCACAAAAAATGCTAGTTTTATGTCGGGCGCGGGAGTTCGCGCAGCGATCGACTTAGCATCAGTCAAGAAACGACTGTTGTGAAACGGTAATTGGACGCGACACTTCTTCATTGACGCGGCGCTAGTCGGACGTCAATCGTTTGTATTCACCGGCAAACCATCGAGCGACGTCAATCTTGTAAAGACGCGAGAATCTGCTTTCGCTGGGACCTCCTGGCAGGTTGGTCCACGCTTCATCGGCCCCCATATCTGCGACGAAGTGATAGGACGGCGCAAATGTCTGCTCGCGACGCGCAGTTTTTAGGACGTGCCCCTGAAACGGCGTGGCATGGTTACCCGGCATGGGATACCGCCGGCTGTTAAAGCCCAGCATCCGCCCCGCCGTATGGTTACCAAAGAACCGGTCGGTGAAGTGGAACGAATTGTATTCGGCCCATGCCTGGTCCGGCTCTTGCTCGGCACGCTCGGCGGCCCGGCGAATGAGTTCACCTTTGTCGCGCCCATGCCAGCAGATCGAATCATCCCGTTGCAACACGCGATCAGCGGCCCGCATGATCATCATTGAATAGCCAACGCGTGTGCAGACGTAAACGACGCGTCGCCAGCCGATCCCCTGCTCGTGGCCCAGGACTTCATAAAGCACGTTGACATACAAGCGATGAAACAGTGTTGCCTCGCGGCTTTGTGGGTCGTACTGACAATCCCAGTTGCTCAATCGTTCTTTCAACCGTCCATCTGCCAGATGTGGGATAAGCACTTTGAGTAAGTCGTGCGCCTGCAGGCTCACGAAGTCGTATTGCAGCGCCTGCATATCCTCGAGGGTTGCCTGCGGCAGTTCACGCAGACGCTGATCGATTCGCCGTTTGCGATAGCCGGGTAGCAGTTGGGTCACCAGCGGCGGTAGATCGCGCGGATTGTTTTCTTCGTTTGCCGTTGCAATGAACCCTTCAGGCGGATCATAGATGCTGGGCAGTTTCTCGATCGGTACAAACCCCTGCCAGTGGTTCTCGATGTCCCAGGCAGGCGTTGGCGCAAGGCCGATCTGACCACCGCCTCGTTGGGGAAACCGGCCGCAACTCTGCATACCAATGTGGCCTTTCCGATCGGCAAACACCCAGCACAGCGTAGGCTGTGCACAGTGACGAGCGCATTGCATTGCTTCGTGGGTGCTATTCGAACCGATAACCTCGAGCCACGAGGCGATGGCGGCTGCCCCATGCCCATTGTGATTACCTGTCCAGGCGATCGACAGGTGGTAGCCTTCCCCCAGCGTATCGGGGTCCGAGTCCAACGTCCCCTGGGGGTTTTCATGCACGCACAACGTGTCAGGATCGGCCCCCTTGCGGACGATCGACTCTTCTCGACAATCGAAGTCATGCCAGGTGCTGCCGCGCCGATACTGCCAGCCGGATTCGGCTTTGCGACAGTCTTCGACGAAGTAGTCGACGGTGTCGCCTTTCATATAGGTGACTCCCCAGGCCAGTCGATCGGTGCGTGCAACGGCGAACAACGGGCAACCTGGTAGCGAAGCACCCATCACGTATCCACGGTCCCATTTCAACACCGCTTCGTACCAGATACCAGGCAGCCGATTGACTTCCAGATGTGGGTCTGCAGCCAGCAATGCCGCGCCCGTCGCACTGCGCTGCGGACTGACCGCCCAGGCGTTACTGCCGGCCAGCCGCGGCAAGTCCGTCAAGACTTCCAACGCTTCGTCGGACAGTTGGTTCGACATCTTGATCTGCCTGAGCAAATCAAAGTCGACATTGTCAAAACGCGGTGAAAGCAGTTCACGAATCGTCGCCTCGTTCGCACCGGCGTGAACCAATTCGATGATCAGCCGTTCATTTTGCATCTGGCTGATCGCCAGACCGCCGAAGCTCAGCAGCTTTCCAATCAACAGTACCGCCTGCTGATTCCATGGCTGCGGTTGAAAGCCCGTGGCCCACATCGGCAACGACCGTCCGGAATTCTCTAGGCCATCCGTCACCCCTTCACAGTATGACGTGATCTGCTGAAAGACGCGGTCGTTCAGGGAGCGGACTTCGCGCTCTAAGTCCAGATGCAGTCCGACGCGGCGGAAAAAGCGATCTGTCTCCAGCAATTCGGGCGTATCGGCAATCTCCTCGGCACCGCAACCATTGGCCAGGCTGCGCGAGAACAGCAGCTGTGTGCCGCGATCGGTGGCGTGCATGTAGCCCAGGCCGTATAGCACATCCAGCCATGTCGATGCCTCGACGTGCGGCACGCCGTGATCATCGCGAGCGACGGAAAATCGCCTTCGAGTTGTCGGTAAGGGGATTGCTTTCATAAACGTGATTCAGGGTGGAGATTGGGCTCATGAAATTGTAGCATGTCTGTTTCGACATCTTTCCGAAGTCGTTGAATTGCAACGACTAATGGCGATCTGACATGGCCGGATGTGTGTCCTGTGACAGTTGGCAAGCGCGTTGGCCTCGGGTCGGTGTGGAATTGAGGCGGTGAACATCCGACAACGCCGGCCTTTTTCCAGCCCTGCAACGAGTTTCTGACGAAGAGGATCATCTATGGTTCGCCGCGAATCTCTCGGACCGATGTTCATCAGCCCCTGGTTGATCGGGTTCCTGCTACTGATCGTGTTTCCCTTTGCGGCATCGTTTTACTGGAGCTTGTGCCGGTACGACCTGCTTTCGCCACCACGTTTTGTGGGTCTGGAGAACTACCAACGGCTGGCCAGCGAAGCGGTCACGGGAGGTCGATTTGGTCAAGCGATTTGGAACACCGCTTACTTCGCACTGTTATCCGTGCCACTATCAATTCTAGTGGGCGTGAGTTTGGCTGTGATGCTGTCCTGGAAAGTGCGGGGTCAGGCCATCTACCGCACGCTGTTTTTCTTGCCGTCAGTCGTTCCTGTGGTCGCGGCGTCAAT
>JASLRF010000584.1 GCA_030744095.1 Pirellulaceae bacterium
AAGATGCAGAACATACCCATGTGCCAAATCGTCTTTGTGCAGTCGTGGAAGCAACTCATCCTATGGCAACCTCGCAGGAAGTGATTGGGCTGTCGAACTATGGCCTGCAGTATAGCAGGTCGCTCACGGAAGCCATTGTGAGCGTGTCGAGGCGAAGGTGCAAACGAATTCGATTCGGCCGGAACAACGGCAGAACTGTGGGCAGCCTCGTCGATCCAGTTCATCAAGAGTCCTTTGTTGTCACGGACGTCAAGGGGCTTGCCCCGGCTAGATCCACCAGGCTTTCTCCTAGAGCGGTCACCACGCGTGCAAGACCAGCGTAATTGACCTTATCGGGTGTGTCTTCTGCCGTGTGGTAGTGCCGATAACGGAAGTTCGCGGTGTCCGTGATCATTAGCGCCGGATAGCCGCAGCACCAGAAAGCGGCGTGATCCGATCGGAATATGTCCTTCATCCAGCGAGGTGCAGCCATACCCTCTGACGGGAACTTCGTTCGACGGAGTCCTCGTATGACTCGATGAACAAAACGGCGGGACCGCACATTTCCAACGACCGCCATGAAATTGCCCGTCGTCGGA
Source organism: Pirellulaceae bacterium (assembly GCA_030744095.1). Next base: position 579 of record JASLRF010000584.1, read on the forward strand.
TACAGGTATCGCAACAAGGCAACTGGGTATCGCTGGGTATGCGGTTCATCCAAGTAACAGCCAATCGTCTCTAAACAGATCATGCCGATGACCATCTCGCCGGTGGCGCGGCAATGCTGGGCATACCGGAGGCTTCCCATAGCGTCGGTCATGTAGTAGGGGAACTCCTCATTCACGAAGAATGCAAAACGTATTGTGCGTTCCGGAGCCACGTCAGCAAAACTTCGTGCGAGCGCCAAGTTGGCGACGACTGCCGAACCATTGTCGTTGGCTCCAGGGCTGCCTGGCACAGTGTCGTAGTGGGCCCCAACGACGACAGTCTCATCGGGATGACGACATCCAGTGCATTCGACATCGATATTCCAAACCGTATGCTCATCGACCATGAATTCTTGACGACGTATTTCATACCCAGCTTCTTGAAGTGATCGTTCAATGAACGCCGCAGCTTCCATTAGCTGTGCATATCGCTGCGAGACATTTCGTTCACCGATGTCTTGACTAAGTACAATCAGATCCTGTTCCAACACCTCACTGATCTTCTCTTCTCGCGAGTTGAGTGGAGACGATTCGCCACGAAAAGACACTCCCGGCATCCAAACCATAATCCTCCACGCGATGACGAGGCCAAGGAAGAGGATGCAGAGACATGCAAGGACGTAGACCATGCTTGGTTCGAGGGACGGGTGCTGGAGTATGCGGAAGAGGAAACGACGAGGCTACACAGTAGGTCAAGGCAACGTCCAGGGCAACTGCACGGTAAGTGAGTTTAGAATCGCCCCGCCGTGATCCAATGGCCTCGGGTTGACGCCGCACTGGGACAGCGATCACTATTATTGTCATGAGTGGCGCGGAGGATGTCGCAGCAACAGGACCGCCTGAAACAACACGTCGTGGGTTTAAGACAGACGAACACGGGCGAGGATCATAAAAATGATGAAGATCTCCGAAGTATCTCGGCTATTTGCAGTCCTTTTGGTTCTTACCAGCCCGGGTCTTGCTGATGATGAGACACGGACGCTTGTGGCTTTCGGCGATTCAACCACGGCAACACGCGGCGAGCTGAAAGTCTTTGCCAACCTTCTTCAGGATGAGTTGCCTAAACGGGGCCTGCCGGTCCGTGTTGTCAATGCCGGCGTCGGCGGCAATAACACCAACCATGCTCGGGCACGATTTGAAAAGGACGTGCTGGCCCACAAACCTGATGTCGTCGTCGTTCAATTTGGCATCAACGATGCCGCTGTCGACCTATGGAAGGATCCCCCTGCAAAAACGCCGCGTGTGAACATCGAAACATACGTCGAGAACCTTCGCTACATTCTGCAGACACTTAAATCGCGGGGCACGAACGTTGTCTTGCTGACGCCGAATCCGCTGCGGTGGACAGCGAAGTTGCGTGAGTTGTACGGCAAGCCGCCGTACCGGACGGCTGATAAGGACGGCTTCAATGTGCTGCTGCGCCAATACGCGGAGAAGGTGCGCGACCTGGCCAGAACCGAAAAGGTGCCGCTGGTCGATGTGTACAAAGACTTTGACGCGTTTGGGAAGAAAGACGGTCAGTCCGTCAACGATCTGTTACTCGACGGGATGCACCCCAACGAACTCGGTCACAGACGGATCGCCGAGCAGTTGATCGCACTTCTTTCTCCAGCGCGCGGCATCCAGCCACTGATTGCATCCATCTCGAAAGAAACGCTGTTTCGCAACCGCGATGGCAGGAGCCGTACATGGTTTCATCCGCGAGCGTGCATGATGCCTGGGTCGGATGGCAGACCCATCGCGCTGATGAATCTGCAGGAAATCGGCGGATCGGATTACTTCGGACAAGTGCACTGGTCGTTGTCTGAGGATCTCGGAAAGACGTGGAGTGATCCCCAACCGATCGCCGCTCTTGGCCGAGCCCACGTACCAGGGCGCGAAGACGGACTCAAAGCAGCTGTGTGCGACGTGACACCGCAGTATCATCCTCAGACCGGTACAGTGATCGCACTGGGGTATGTGGTGTTTTACAAAGGGGCGTACTTTGCTCGGAAGGAACAGCTCGCGCGTTACCCGATCTACGTGACCCGTGCGATGGACGGGGCCTGGTCGGAGCGCAAGATCCTGGAGTGGGACGATCCACGCGTCGGCCATATCTACTCCAACAACTGCGGCCAACGCGTCATTCTGCCCAACGGCGACGTCCAGATGTCGTTCACTTTTGGTCCCAAGGCGGAGCATCGGATGGTTGCCGGCGTGCACGCGACGTTCGATGGCGAGCAGTTGGAAGTCCGCGAAGTCGGTCCGGCACTGCACCATCCCAAAGGTCGCGGACTGCTGGAACCAAGTGTCGCCAGATTTGGAGACGAGTTCTGGATGACAATCCGGGCGGAAGATAGTCGTGGCTACGTCAGTGTCAGCAACGATGGACTCAATTGGGAAGAGAAGCGAGCCTGGGCGTGGGAAGACGGAACTCCACTCGACATGTCAACAACACAGCAGCATTGGCTGACACACAGCGACGGGCTCTTCCTTGTCTATACCCGCAAGGGCAGTTCCAACGTGAATGTTATTCGCTGGCGTTCTCCGTTGTGGGTTGCTCGGGTCGACGTGAAGCGGCGCTGCCTGATCAAATCGACCGAACAGGTTGTGCTCCCGTTGGTGGGCGACGGGGTGAGTGATCCAGACAAAGTCGCCTTGATGGGCAACTTCAATGTCACCAACGCCAGTCCAGAGGAATCCTGGGTCACCGTTGGCGAATGGATACCGCGCGACGGTTATCGAGGCGATGTGCTCCTTGCCAGGATTCGGTGGTCGAAACCGAACCGCCTGCCGTTGTGGTGAGCGGTTGAAGGACGACGCAAAATGTATTTGGCGGCGGTCAGCGAACGACGACTCTTCCGTCGTCAAGTTCCAACCGTACGACCCGCTCTCCTTCGCTCTGATGGCCCACGAGAAATCGGGCCAATGGTGCGACAACGCGCTGTTCAATGGTGCGCTGCAAGGGTCGGGCTCCTAGGCGTGCGTCGAAACCAACTTCCGCCAGGTGGTTTATTAGTTCATCGGAGAAAGTCAGCCGGATATTCGCCTTCACTAAGCCCTCGCGAGAGCAAAGATCTTTGAGTTCTTTACGCGTAATCGCCAAGATCGTTTCACGACTAAGCGGCTGGAAGGTGACGACCGAATCAATGCGATTGAAAAACTCCGGACGAAATGCGGAAAAGACCTCGCGCTCATACGCTGGCGACTGCGACGTGAAGCCAAGCGTTTCACTGCTGGAAGTACCCAGGTTGGAAGTCATGATGATTACGGCACTGCGAAAGATAGTCGTCCTTCCCCAGCGATCGGTCAAACGCCCTTCATCAAGCACGCTCAACAAAGCGTCGAACACGTGAGGCGACGCTTTCTCGATCTCGTCAAGCAAGACAAGCGCAAACGGCTGCAAACGTACCTGTTCGACCAATTCGCTTGGCCGGCCATCGGGGCGCATCATCAGACGGTCCGCCGCGCCGTGACCCGAGTACTCACTCATGTCGAGTCGAATGAGCCTCTTGGATGTACCCGCCTTGCCCGCTCCGAACAGATACTGAGCCAGCATTTTGGCAAGTTCGGTCTTGCCAACACCCGTCGGCCCACAGAACAACAACACACCCAATGGTCGGTTTGGATCGTTGAGCCCCGCCTTGAAACGCGTTACGACCGATGCGGCCGCATCACAAGCTGAACGCTGACCGAATAGCCGTGACTCGAGCCAGCCCAGGACTGTCCCATGTGCGAGCGGCACATCGTCTTTCATCAACGCATCCCGCAACCCGCTCAATCGTTGGAACTGATCGTCGACGTCTTTACGCGAAAGTTCCTGCGTCGTTGGACGTTCGAGAAGTTCGTTCAGGAACGAAGTTGTCTTGCCGGGAAAGCTGTGGTAGGGCATGAACCGTTGAAACAACCGATAAGTCTGCTGGGCAACGCCCTCCTCGACGGTAATGTGACGTTGTCGCGACACGTCTGAAAGTAGATCAGTCAACACCGCTTGGGATTCGTCTGGTGAGAACGCACTGACGGCCACGACTTCGAACAGCGAAGCAAACTCGGGCAATAGACGGCGACAGGCATCCAGCTCATCCTTCGTTGCTTCACCAACCACGCGCAATTCACGGTTTGCAATATACGGAGCGAGGAACGCAGCCACACTCCCACCTGGCTCGCTGCCGCCGTGGTGGACGAGTTCCAGCAGGTTCTCCACGCACAATGCGCCACCGATATCAGCCAGTTCGTCAATCAGCGCCTCGCATCTCTCTTCCCACTGGCCGAGGTATTGCATCCCTGCG
>JASLRF010000585.1 GCA_030744095.1 Pirellulaceae bacterium
CACGCAGCGATCGGCATCATCGACACAAGCGTAACGGCCGCGACGAAGATCATGGTTCTGTCTAATCTCATAGCGCGTACCTTTCGCAGACGAGTGCGTGAGATCCTTCGGCGGCACCACTTCAGCCCAGTAAGACGGTAGGAATACCACAGAGCAGAGTCTGAATACTATGTGGGTCACTCACTGACGATGAATACGCGGTTCCAGTAGGCCCACTCGTTATGCCAATCGTTGGGGCGGTTTTCAATTGCCAATGTGATCTTGCGCCCGGCGAATCTTGTCAGGTCGACGGTGACGTCAAGCCACTCATCATCGGATACCGAATCGGACCCGATGATCTGGTCGGCCATGACTTCCCCAGCCGCCAAGACCCTTAGCTGCCAGTCACCGTGGGGATGATGGCTGACTCGCATGGTCAGTTTTGTTTTCTTGCCCTCGGGGATCTTCAACGCGCGGAAGAGGCTGCTGGGAGTTTTTCGGTCCAGAGGATGCGTTTGAACCGCAGTCGCATTGCGAAATACCTTGTGATGCACTACACCACCTTCGCCCACGTTGCGAACCTTGAACCCGGGAGCCACCTTCTGAATCGTCCACTGCCATTCGGGCGTCTGCTTCGTTTGTCTGCGACGATTGAGGTTAACTGCGACGTTTCCCGTGACCATCCGACGAGCGACGAATTCCTGGAGCGCCGGGATCTTTCCTCCGATGGCGAGCCGCAACGATTCACGTGGATGATTCGGCACCATCGGTTCCAAACCGAACCAGTACATCCGGGGCAGGTTGTTGTCGTCGATGTCTTCACTGTGTGACGCGAGTCCTTCGAGGATTGGCCAACGATCCGCAAACGGCAACCGTTGAACCGCCGACGCCAGGTAAAGACGTACGACCGGCGATCGTTCGTTCTTCGCCAGTGACACAAGATACGCCAGAACCGATCGATCAATGGGCGATGGTCCGGCCTTGCTGGCGTCCTGAAACGCATTGACCGTGCTGGCGTCGCAGAGAAATTGAATCGCCCAGCCACGCACATATTCGTCCTCGTGACCCAACAGTGCTGCCAAGCGGTCGTGATCCAAGCTTCCAGTTACTTGCAAAGCCCACAGTGCGCGAAGCCGCTTCGGTGTGGTTGGGGATGACTGAAATAGCTCGTCCAGCTGCGAGTGAACAAGCGACTTGTCCAACGAGCCGGTTGCCGCCCGCGACTGCAACAACAAACGCGCCTGGCGAACGTACCAATCGTTCGTGTGCGTCTGCAACTGAACCAACTGAGCATCGGACATCAATCTCAGGTTTGGCCGCGTAATTGCTTTTGCATTTTTCGGCATGATGCGGTAGACCCGACCACTGTTGGGAAAATTCACCGCGTTGCCGCAAACGTCGGTATCATGCCAGTCCAAGATGTAAACACCGCCTTCGGGGCCAATCTCGACGCTGAATCCGACCCAAGCCAGATCGTTCGTCGGCATGAAGTCATCACCATGTTTGCCGATAAAGCTGGAGCCGCTGGGCTCGAGGATATCGGTCAAGACCGTGTGTTCATGAATGTTGCACATGAACAGTCGATTGCGATATTGTTCGGGGAAAGCATCAGCGAGATAGAAACGTGCTCCACCGTGAGCCGATAGATGTGTGTGGTCGCGGATCGTCTTGATGTCATCATAGACATGCGGATTCACGTGGGGGCGGCTCTGCTTGTGATACACACCTCCCTGGACGACGTGGAACAAGTGCGGGATAACACAGCACGTGGCGAATCCTTGGCCGCGATCGTCAAAGTCGAATCCCCATGGGTTTGATAGCCCGCGCGCAAATACCTCGAACGTCTTTCTTGTCGGATGATACCGCCAGATGCCGCCGTCGATGAACTGTCTTTCCGCATCATCGTCACCTGGTTTGCCCACGCGCGATTGTGTGAACACGCCATGACAGCCGTAAAGCCAACCATCCGGCCCCCAATTGAAACTGTTCAGCGTCTCGTGCCGATCATTGATCCCCCAACCATCCAAGAGAACTTGGGGAGTACCGTCTGGGGTATCGTCGCCATCGGCATCGGAAATGAAGGTCAGATTGGGTGGCGATCCAACAAAGACACCGCCAAATCCGCAGGCCAGTCCCGACGTGAAAGTCAACTTATCAGTAAACGTCTTCTTCTTGTCGAAGACACCGTCGCCATCGGTATCTTCCAGGATTTGAATACGGCTGACCTGATCACTCGTGTGTTGGCGACGCGTTTGATAGTTGAAATTCTCGGCAACCCACATCCGTCCCCGGTCGTCAAAACAAAAGGCAATCGGTTCTGCAATGTCAGGCTCGGACGCAAATATCGAGACATCGAAGCCAACCGGAATCGACATTTTTGAGACCGCTTCGTCAGGTTTCAGAAACGGTGCATTGCTGGTCTTATGCTGTTGCTTAGGAAGCT
>JASLRF010000586.1 GCA_030744095.1 Pirellulaceae bacterium
AGCAACGCTGGCCCTGATCGCAGTTGGGTTGAACTAGAAAGCTTGTATCAGGTTTTTCTTTACAAATGAGCCACGTTTTTAGCGACGGGCACCGACCGCAGGTTGGTCGGGGATCGGGTCGTCGCAACCGAGCGATAGCTCGCATCGGTCCGAGGCACAGCCTCGCTCGATCGCCAACCTAATAGAATATCCGCCGGACCCGATCTGCGAGTGACTCTGTCGGCAGAATGGGGCTCGGCTCGCCGTGAAGATAGGCTCGCCAGACGGCAACATTGTCGCCCAGTGACTGGCCAGTCGAGGACCTTAGAGATTGCACGGCCCGATTCTGAATCGCCGGGTTGCCGTCGTCCAGGGCCAGTGAAAGGGCCTGGACCGCTTGTTGATCCTCGCAATTGCCAAGTGCGGCGACGGCAGACAATCGCACATCAGTATCTGCATCGTCAGTGGCTAAACGCGATAGGCCAGCGGCCGCGTCAGAATCAGCGCGACGACCAAACGCCTCACTGGCTGCAACTCGGACGAGCGGATCCGCGTCAACGGCGGCGGCCTGAATTCCAGGCAGTGCCGAGATCGTCGAGATTTCGCCTAAGACTCGTACCCCAGCGGCTCGAATCAGAGGATTCTCGTCATCCCGGATCAACTCGGTCATCCGCGCAACGGTCTGTTCCTGCTGCTGGGGCTCAAACGATTTGGCCGAGCGTTTGGTGGCGCGTAATTCTGAGATTCGCTGATGAAACGTTGGGCCCATCCGTTCGTCCTCGGCCCACTGCTGCCTCGTGTACGGATTCAGAGCCGAGATGCCGTAGAATTCCCCGCTGACACAGCCCGTCGATAGGGTGATCACGAGGCAGAACCCCAGGACTGGCAAGCGCTTAGTGTGCGCGCTGTTGGATTTTGTGTGCATAGATCGATGCGCCGGGCGCGAATGTGCCACGAAATGAGAAAAGCCGCGGGAATGTAGCAAAACGCCGACCAAGCTGCCAGACGAATCGGCGACAAGGCCGTGCCTTGTTTGTCCTGGCCCCAAGTTTTGCTACAACATAACGTTAGTGGTCCTCGAGGTCGGCAATTCCGCCAACCATGATCGATTTTTTGACCAACACGTATCATGGGTACCGGTCACCCGTTGGATTTCGTTGCCCCTTTTCAACTGGCTGAGGAGACTCTCGTGGTCGACCCGTCACAACATGCCGATTCACGTAATCTGGTGGAGTCCATTCTGCGCTACATCCCTGGATTCAAGGGATATTTGGAAAAAGAGTATCGGCGCGATAGTGATTACTTGGCGCGCACGCATCTGGGAGACCAATTGCGAAAGTGCAAATCGCAACTGGACCATTATCAACGCGCTTTGGTTGAGTCCGCTGCTTTGGACGAACTGCCGAAGTGCGAGCGACTGCGAACAAGAGTCGATACACTCGAATCGCGAATTCGCGGCGCCGTTCGCGGCTACAGTGGTTTTTTTGATTTTGTTCGCGTCAACGAAGCCGTCCTGGACGATGTCTACGACCACGATATGGCGCTCCTAACCGATGTCGCAACATTGCTGGATGCGACCGGTCGATTGTCAACAACGGATACTGCTAACGTAACGGTGGATGATCTGCTGCAGCAGGTTGAGGATCTGCATTCCAAGTTCGATGGGCGTACTGCCCTGCTCGAAGGGCTGGACGAAAAATCATGACGTGGTTGTGGCCCGTTTGATTGAGTGGGCGTCCGTCACGTGTTCTTTGCTGTTCTTCATTTCAGAGTGTCACAAGTCAGCTAGCCATAAGGACTGCCTCCAATGGCCAAATTGGAAGTCATTGATTTCTTTGACGAGTCAAACCGTTCGTTGGTACATCGCATCCCGCCTCACGGTTCTTCCGACATCAAGATCGGTGCCCAGTTGATCGTTCAGGAAGCACAAGAGGCGATCTTCTTTCGCGATGGAAAAGCGATGGATCGGTTTGGTCCTGGACGTCACACGTTGACCACCGCCAATGTTCCCATCCTCACCCGGATTTTGACAATTCCGTGGGAGCGTTCGCCGTTCCAAGCATCCGTCTACTTTATTGGCAAACAGACTTTCCTGGACCAGAAATGGGGCACGCGTCAGCCGATTACGCTGCGCGACAAGGAATTCGGCATGGTTCGGCTGCGCAGCTTCGGGAAGTTTTCGTTTCGAGTGACCGATTCGGCATTGCTATTGAACACGTTGGTTGGCACGCAAGGGAAATTCACGACGGATGAAGTGACTTCGTTTCTGAAGGACCAGATTGTCTCACGGATGACCGACCTGTTGGGAACGTTGGGCATCAACATGCTCGATCTGCCGGCCAAGTTTGACGAAATCGGGTCTGCGACGCGCGTCAAAGTTGCGGAAGAGTTTGCCAAGTATGGCTTGGAACTGGTCGACTTCTTTATCAACGCGATCACGCCTCCCGAGGAAGTTCAAAAGGCGATTGACGCAAGAAGCAGTATGGGCGCGATTGGAGATCTCCGCGCCTTCACCATGTACCAGGCCGCTAACAGTATGTCGAAGATGGCCGAACAAGGTGGCGGCGGCGGGGCGGGCGGTGGCGCGATGAGTATGGGGATGGGGGCAGGGTTCGGCATGATGATGCCGACTATGTTGCAGCAAGCGATGCAAGGCTTACATCCCACACAAGGTGCGGCACCAGCCGCGGGTGCTGTTGCAGCAGGCGTTGGCGCGGCTGCCGGGACCGCCGCAGCCGGGAAAGGCGGTGTCAGTTTTGATGCCTTGTCCAGTGCCGCCCCCAGCAGTGATCCTCGTGATTTGGTCCGCAACGTCGCGCAGTCTTCCGAATGGAAGATTCAAGAAAATGGTGATGTCTGGCAGATCACGGTGCCCATTGGTTCACTGCGCAAACAGACAGTCACCGTCAACTTTGCCGCCAAGGATGAAGCAGGACACGGACTGATTTCTTACTCATCGGCCTGCGGGCCCACAACACCCCAAAACGCGATGTTGCTCTTGAAATTCAACCAGCAGATGGTGCACGGTGCGTTTGCCGTCGAAAGTACTTCGTCCGGCGATGTCGTCGTCGTACATGCCAATCAACTTGCCGACACCGCCGACGCGTTGGAAGTCACACGCGTGCTTACCGCGGTGGCCTGGCAGGCTGACAAGGCAGAGGAAAAGCTGACCGGCGGCGACGACCACTGAGGTTCCATTTGACAAATGTCTAATGAAGAACCCGCGTCTCCCCCGCCCGCCGCCTTGTGAGGATCGCGCGGACTTTTTCGCGGCCACCGACGATGATCAAACAGCCGCGATGGTCACCGGGGACATTCAACCGCTTCTGCAACAGATCTGGGTCGAGTTGCAGTCCTCGGTGTTTGATTTCCAGCCGGCCCATTTTTCTTTTGCGCAGCGCGGCTTTGACCTGCTTGATGTCGAACGGTAACGCCGCAACGACCTCAAACGTCGTCAGCCGCGCGTCATCGTCGATCAGTCTGTCTGACGTCAGGTAGGCGACTCTCGGTGTGATGGCCTGTAGTCCAAAGATCTCGGCCAAGGCACTGGTCAGCCGACCTGCCAGAACGGCGGAGTGCGGCTCGTGAACAAAACTGCCGAGTTTGGCTGCGACGGGAACATCTCGATCCGGCAAGCCGGTAATGGACACTGGAGCGTGACGTTCGTTGCGGGCCAACACAGTTGCAGTGTGCATCGACGGATGCCGCGACAAGTTGCCAATCCAGGCGACTTGTTGCCGGCAGGCACGGGACTGTCCGATCCACTCGCGTTCTGCTTCCGGCGCGAAGTCCTCCGGCAGGACGGTGGCCGGTGCCAGCTTGATGGCACCATCGGGGTGTTTTGCGATCAAGTGGCGTAACGCGTCGACATGGGGCTCCCAGAACTCGGCATTAATTGATCGAGTGCCTTGCGCCCGCCGATCCGGGTCGATGTGCCACAGCGTACCAGTCTCGATCGCGGACCGGCGCGCGTCGCCCAATTGGGCGGAACCCATCACTCGTTCCAGACGCTGGCAATTCTCGTTTGCCAACAGTGCCGAGATCGGATCGATGTCGATCCCCAGACTTGGGCCGTGGTCCGCCAACGCCAGGAGGTCGCCTCCCAGGCCACAACACAGATCGACGGTGTGCGAGTCGCTGGGAAATCGACTCGCCTTGTAACGTGCAGACCGCTGGTCAGTGGCTTGTTCGAGCAGTTTTCGGGTAAACAGCATCTTGTCCGCGTCTGCGAACTTCTGCTTGGCACGTTCGCGTAACTCGATCTGATCAACCACTAAACGCGTGCGCGAAGGAGAGAGTTCCTGTCTGAGCGACTTGATCAGTGCGACCGTCGAACGCTCGCCGGCCGCCGCCCGCGCCAGGTACGGTTCAGCGTCGTCGCTCGCCAGCCATCGATAGTCATTCAGTTTGGTTGTCTCCACTTGAATCACGTCCAGATCAAGGGATGATAGAGGGATGTTACCATCGATGAATTTGCTCGCGAACTATTTGCATTTGGCCCGCGCTAGTGGTGCGCGTCAGCGTCCAAACGTACGCGCTCGGTTGCTGGTGTTGGCTGCAGTCGCCGCAGCATACGGGAGTCTGGATCGCATTGCTGCCCATTGTCGGCAGCTGGTATTGGAACACAACCCGCACCACATGATCGGACGTTGGAAAACAGTTTCGACGGCGCTTGCGGAAGAGGACTTCTTGCATTTCCTACGTCATCTGGAACGACGGTATCCACTCGAGCAGGTTGAGAGGATGCTCGAGACGTTGGGAATCGATTTGATGAATGAACGCAACGCATATTACTCGGACGAAGAGTATGCTGCGTCACTGCTCAATATTACGACCGAACGGCTAACGGAATTGTTCGGCGAGTAAGGCTTGGAGATTCCAAGGCGAATCTGCCCAAGGCAAAGCCCCGGCACTTCTGCCTCAACTCCACTATTCGTCATCCCTTCGTGTGTCACTTGTGCCTGCTTTACCGCCGACTCTCCCTGGGCAACCTGATGGGGCAAGTGGCAAATCTGGCAAGTTGGCCTGGGTCTGAAGTCGATCCTGGATAATGTGACAATCCGCTGATGGGAGGGCGAACATGTTTGGAAAAAGAATGCGAATGGGCGTCATTCTCGCCGCCGCCCTGGGCGGGCCGTTCCTATGGTACAACAGGCCGGCGGCCGAAAACCTGCAGGCCAACGTAAAGAGCTGGCTGAGTCGTGGCGGGTCGAGTGTTTTTGGTTGGCCGTCCAACCAGAGTGGCGCGCTGTTGGAAGTTCCGCTAACTTCGCAAACACAAGCCGCCTCGGTTACAGGGTCTGGAAACAGCCCTGTTTCTGTTTTGCCAACGCTTACTGGCCCGGCCAGTAGCGACTTAAGAACGCTGTTCCGATTCGACGTGTCGCCTCGCTGGGTTACCGAGCGCTGGAGCCGCGTGTCGACCGTTCGCGGTGAGCCGGATTGGGAGGGGCTGCGTGTGCCGGTGGTGACAGGGACGCAATTTGATGACTTGGCCGGTTCGCTCACTTATTATTTCGACGCCAAACACCAGGTACGCCGGATCACATTTCACGGAGTCACGGGAGACGAACGAAAACTGGTCACATTCGTTTCGCAGGTGTACGATATGAAGCCCGACTCGGATTTGGCCGGCAGCCTGCACATCGCACGATGGAACGGACAACCAACCAGCGTTCTACGGGTCGCCCTCGCCCCGGTCATCAGGT
>JASLRF010000587.1 GCA_030744095.1 Pirellulaceae bacterium
GTCACCCTCTTGAAGAGCAAGTATGGCCATTTCCGGAAGTGATTCGTAGGGCTTGAATTCGATTTCAGCATCTGTGAGTATCGCGTCAATCTTGGCTTCAAGCCACAATAGTTGAGCGGCACGCCTGCCATCGGCGGTCAAGATCCGGAGGAGCAGTGAGACCATTACCACGACTGAAGCGATCAAGACAAACTGGTTCAGGGTAATCTGGCTCATGTCGAACATGCGAATTCCTCTGTTCTTGGGTCGTTGTAGGGAGGAACGATTTCAGAGACAGCATACCAGATCTTCAGAGCAACTTGCACGTTCGTCTCTCAGTACGTTCTCCGTGCGGCCACCTGGCACAAGTTAGCGACGACGGTCCATGGGTCCAATGTACGTCCGTGCAATCACGACGTTGTCGATGAACAGATGCTGATCGTATGGCGATGGTTTGGTACCGCCGTGATAGACGTTCATCCAGATTTGTTCGATCTTCAGCTTGTTCAGATGACGAAAGCGGATATCAGTTTTCTCGAAGGCCTGCCGTCCATCCACCCAGGCTCGAATGATACCGTCTTTCTTGCCGGGTGTGTTCAATTTCAAGAATTGCTCGATCGAGTACCAGCGGTTATTCTCCAGGAATCCGCGGTAGCCGTTTTGCCAGAGCCAGATGTTTCCGTAATTGCCTTTCATGTCAGCGTGGTAGCAGTAAGTGCCGATCGGATGTAGGCCACCGAGCGGATTGTCTTTGGGGATCGACAGATGAAATGAGCCGCGAGCCGACCAGCCGTCGCGGCCGTTGCTTTTGCGCCCGCCCCAACCGGCGACGCCGTATGTGCCGCTGATCCCCGGCAACTTGCCACCCTGCAACGTCTGTTGCCAATCGTCAGCCAGCCGCAGGTAGTAGCGAAAATAGATCTCTTCAGGTTCGCTGTCGGTTTCCTCTCTGAACTTGTACCCCACGTTCATGGCGCTGGTTGAGCCCTGAGCGATCTTCACACGTACAGCCTTCGCTTGAAACGGTTCGAATCGCCGCTGGCTATCGTTGGCAACGGCATCTAATTTGCCCGCCGCAAACGTCCACTCCTCGGCCCATCGGTCAGACTGGAAATCGGTGAAGAAAATGACATCCGGATTAGCCTCAATTCCCCTGTCGTCCGGATATTTCGACGCCAGGCCGAGCAGTGGTTCCCCGGCGGGAAGATCATCTCCCTGAGCGCAGCGGAAAAGGCCGATTTGTGTGCTCCCAAATTGAGCGAAGGTAAACAACCGCAGCGTCGCCTGATCAATTCGCATCGTCTTCTGTATGTCGCTCAGATCAAAACGCAACAGTGTGTTGTTTGACTTGCCGGTAACTTTCAAGACCGGCTGATCACCAAGGCTACGATATGTCGACCGATCGAGATGCGTGTCGGCAACTGGTGCGAGTGTGATCTTGCGCTTGTCAACGCTGATGATTAGTTGAGGCCGCAGGGAATCGTCGGCATATTCCCGACTGTGGAAATGGCAAGCGCCGCCTTCGACGGCTCGCAAGAACATCCCCTGGTTCTGATACTTGGTGTCGATCCATGCTTGCACCAACTTTGTTACGTCCCACTCGACGAATCTTGGCATGTCGTCATCGACGATCGAACTGGTGCTGAAAGCGCGACTTCCTTGCTCGACGTTCGCCGCGTCCCGCCAATCGCCGAGATCGTTTTTCCACTCTAGCAACCCGGCTCGATTGTAATAGTCACGTGAAGCACCATCCGCCCGCGCCTCCGTCCCTTCCGCCCAGTCATTCTTCGCGGCGAATAAGCTGTTGCAGAATATCGCCAGCAGAATTGCCACAAGATATCTCTTTGTCACTTGCAACTCCTCAGCATTTTCGAGTTGACGTTGCGATCATGGCTGTCTTCCATCAATGCCGATCGTTTGGTTTGCATCCACGCCAGGGCGCTTCACAGTTGTGCCATCGAGAAACCTCACGACCAAATCGACGCGTTTGTGTACACCGAGACCAAAGTGTAGCACGGGATCGTTTTGGCCGAGATAGCCGTTGCTTGAGCGCGCTTCGCGCGTGCCGAGCAACGCCTTGCCAGTCTGGTTGACCTTGTAGATCCGCGTCTTGGCACCAAACGCACCCGCTTGGCCTTGCGGTGAAACGAGCCGTACCTTGAGCCAGTTACCGCTGTCCAATTCGTTGCGTACTAACCAGTTTCGCGAACGCTTGCAGCCCACAGCAAAATCAAGATCGCCATCATTGTCGATGTCGGCAAAGGCGATGCCGCGTGGATCGTTGATGCCGCGGACAGGAATTCGAGGCCCTTTCGCAAACCGACCCGCTCCGTCATTCAGGTAGGACACGTCGTCGCCGGCAAACACCAAGTCCACGTCGCCGTCATTGTCCAGATCGGCAAAGCCGCCCATATAGCCGTCGGTGTCGGCAAAACTCTGCCACGACTTCAACGTACCGTCGCCTTGGTTCAAATAAAGATGCCCGACGTCGGCCGTTGCCAGCAACATGTCCAGATCGCCATCGTTGTCCACATCGGCCATGCTGATACCATCGCCGGCGCGGTGTTGGATGCCGATTGATTTGGAATCGACACGGTTGAAATTGCCCTTGCCGTCGTTTTGCAGAACGTTTACCGACCCGGTTCGATTGGCGGCGATCACGTCGATGTCGCCATCACTGTCGAAGTCTGTGTCGGTTGCTCCTTGTCCGCATGGGGCCCAGAACAGATCGCCACCGCGGATCGGTTGGAACTTCAGACTCCCGTCATTGCGATAGACTTCGTTGCGCTCGTCCGGCGGGTCGGCTGATCCTTGGTAGTTCGTGACGCAGAACAGGTCCAGGTCGCCGTCACCATCCATGTCGAATGTCAGCACGCCACGCGTCGGCCAACGGCGCTCGGGCGGAATGTTGCTGTGGGCCGTCACATCGAGAAAGCGGCCTCGTCCGTCGTTTCGAAAGATGTTGTTAACCGCCGGAAAGTCAGAATGGTCCCACGTCGTTCCGTTGAACAGGTCGTAGTCGCCGTCGTTGTCCAAGTCCGCGAAACAAGCTCCATGCGAACCGCCATCGAAGTCGGCGATCCCACACTGTTTTCCCGCGTTTGCAAACCGCCGGCCGTCCAAGTTGTCAAAGAACAGATCGGGCATCGGGTTATTGAAGATCATGGTGATATAAAGATCCGTAAGGCTATCGTCGTCCACATCGGCGAACATCGCACCATGTCCGCCCAGTCGATCGCGCTCGGTCGGTCCGCCAGCGCCAGCTTGAAGCGTGATGTCGGTAAACCGCAGTTCGTCGTCAGCTGCCAGCGCCGACGTCAGCAGGCAGATGGCACAGATAATCACTCGCCCGCTCATTTGAACTCCCCAACTGCGATTGCCCAGTCGGAGTCGTACGGCGCGGCCCAGGTCTGTTTCTCAGCCGCCAGACGACCGAGTCGTAGTTCGAGGTATGG
>JASLRF010000588.1 GCA_030744095.1 Pirellulaceae bacterium
GGGGTCTTGACATCGTAGATACCACAGCCAACGATTCCCGCCGAAGTCAGAATCGAACAATACTGTCCCTGTCGCCAGCGGTTGCTGATCCCAATCGCGCAGCCGTTGTTGAACTGCAGCGGCCGCGAGATCGTGCGCGGAAGTGCGTCGGTCATGGAGAGTCGCCTTGTGAATGTGAGCGTCTTGGCCGCCCAAGGGTCAGCCTGTCTTCCAAAAATCGCTTGGTTGATCAAAGTGCCTCGTCAACAGCTCCGGCATCCAGACTAATTGGATCCCCATATCGCGCAACAGCACCTGCGCACAATTGTACCCGGGTGGACCAATGGCATGTATGCGGTCATGACGGAATTATTGTGTGGCGAGATGTTGGCCAGCAAGCAGTGGAAGTGAAGCCTGAAGGTCTTTCAGTCAATCAAACTGCCATCGCGGGGGCGCAGATTAACCAACAAGATGCCCATCGCCACACACGCCGTGGCGACAAACAGCCACGGTGTCAGCGGGTCACCCCGAAAGATCACCGCCAGCAGAACGCCAAACAGGGGTGTGGCAAAACTGAACACGGCAATCTGAGACGCCGCGTGCCGCCGCAAAAGCACTGCCTGGATTGCAAAGCAAATGCCGCCGACAAAGATGCCCTGATAGATGATGGCGACCAGGGTCGGCATCGTGACCTTCGACAGGTCGACTGTCTCAGTCAGCGAGCTCCACGCGAAGAACATCGCCACACTTGCCAGGTTCTGCCAGAACACCAACTTCCCAGGCTCGATCGTTCGCAGCGCCGACTTAACAAACAGTACTTTGACTGAAAGAATCATTGCACTGCTGAGCAAGATCAGGTCGCCGCGCAGCGTGGGAAGATCGTGTGTTGCTGCGTCGAGCGTCGAGCCACTAGATCGCGTGACGACCAGCACAACCCCAATCGCGGCCAACACGACGCCGACGAATTTCCGCAACTGCCACCGCGAGGACCGAACCAGAATGTGCTCGATGATAAGAACCCAAAACACGAAGGTGTTGATCAACATCGTCGCATGGGACGAACTGGACATCGTCACGCCCACATTGAACGTGGCGATCTGCACAAACATGCCGAAGCCAGCCAACAGGCAGGGCAGTGTCTGGCCCGAGGTCAAACGCAACCGACTGCCTTCGGCGCGACACCAAAAGAACATCAGGATCGTGGCGAGTGAGAATCTCAGGGCCGCCACGAAGATCGGCGGCAACGTATCGACGCTGTAGCGGACGGCAACCGGATTGCCGGCCCAGAGGATGGAGATGAACAAGGCGAGCATCACCGCTCGCACACCGACTGGCTGCTGCTGGCTATCGACAATGTTTGACGTGGCGTTGTCGGTCATTTCGGAAAATCGACAAGCACTTTCTGAGCACCGTCGCGCCGCTCGGCAAACGTATCGAACGCCAACTGAATCTGATCGACTGGAAAGCGATGAGTGACGATCGGCGACACGTCGATCCGAGCCTCGGCAATCCAGCGCATGGCCAGCGGAAAATCTCGCTCGAAGCTGGGGCCGATGCTGGTGTGAATCGACGCGTTTTTTTCGAACATGACGCGCCAATGAACATCATCGATGGTGTCCTCCGGAACTCCGAAGAACAAGATATCACCACCCTTTCGCACCAGATCGAAGCAGTCGTTGATCCGTTGTTCGCGATGTCCCACCGCTTCGACAACCAGATCCGCCAGATTGCCAGCGGTAATTTGTCGGACCGCGTCGACAACATTGTCGCGCCTCGGATTGACCATCGCTGTTGCCCCCATTTTGGGACTCGTCTGCAATCGTGAATCCAACGGATCCACAACGATGATCTCGCGGGCACCCAAATTACGCAGCGCACCGCAGAACAATTGACCAATTGGACCTTGCCCCAGAACCACGACGTCCTTGTCCAACACACTGGGCACTTTCTTCAGAGCGTACAACACGGTTCCCAGGGGTTGCGCCAGCAGCGCCTGATCCTCCGACGGACGTGGGTCGACGGGAATTGCCCGTGCCTCGCTGACCGGAAAACGCTCGTAAAAACCACACTGTTCAATCGGCACGCACAATACGCGATCGCCAACCGTGAATTTCGCACCGTTGGTTTCCACGACGCGACCAATCATCTCGTGCAGTGACTGGCCGACTTTCGATTGATATTCGGGATAGTCCCCTTCAAAAAACAGCAGGTCCGATCCGCACAAGCACGCGAGTTCTGGCTGGAACAGGATTTGGCCGTCACCGTTTGCCGAGGCTGCATTGCCGAGCGGCAGGTCGGGGACGTCGATTAGTTTGATCTTGCGAGGCGAGTAGATATGTCCAGCCAGCACCGTGTTCCCTTTCGTCAATGCGGATGCCAAATCACAACGCCCGTCAATCATGATGTTGCCGCCCAGCCACCGAAAGGCCCCTCTGTCAGAAAATCGCCACGCTTTGCGGATTACGTAGTTTGCGGACGGCCTGGAACGCCAGACGGAACTGCAGAACTTTTCGTTGTCGAGTGGAAAATGGAGCCATTTCGACGTATGGTTTCACTGGGCTTGTCGCGGAGATTACTCTACGTGCCGAGACCCGAGATTTGCGTTGGACACAGCACGACGTTGACCGCATCAGTCGACCACAGTGGACATCGTAATTTGCCTTCCGAACGGCTGACAATGGACGCACCAACGGACAACAGAGTCAAGAAAAGAAAACGCCGAGCGTGTCCTCTTAGATTGATTATCTTCGGCACTGCAAGCGTGTCATCGATCTACTTTTGGATGCAAGGAGATACCACCACGGCGGGCGCCGTAGCGTTCCTGGGCTTGGGTCTACGAGGCGGCTACCGCGCCGGGGTCGGGGCATTCCTCGGCTTGTTCGCAGGTGGTGCCTTGGCCATGTTCGCGGCGGTCCCGGTTGGCAAGGCGTTCGAGCCGGTGTTTCAACACGAATTTGGGACGCAGGGGTTAAGCAATCGATTGCTTAGTGTCGGGACGGTCGGCGCGATCATGACTCTGATCATGGCGATTTTCGCGTGGCGCGTCGTGCACTATCTGGTCCGCAAACAATCGCGGCTTCAGACGTACAACCGGTGGTTGGGGATGGCGTGCGGCGGCATATATGCATGTCTAATGATATTGGTCGTGGCGGGCGGCGTGATCGTTATCGAACCATTGGCTCGCGACGAATTATCGACGGACCGAACGGAAAACTGCAATTCCTTGCAACATGAATCCGAACGAATCGTCCTGGCGGCAAAATTCATTCGGTCAAGCACGATTGGACCGATTGTCACCGCTTGCAATCCGTTCGAGCACATTGGTCCTCTCAAGTGTTTGCAGCACGGTGTCGCGTTAGTTCGCAGCCCCGATTCGTTGAATGCTGTCGCCTATCATCCCGAGGTGGAAGCGCTGTACGAGCGGCCCGTGGTTCGACGAACGATGGAACAACTGAGCGCCGATCCACAGCTTCGTGGTTTCCTGTCATATGGCGATCCGATGACGCACGAGACTCTATCGGCGTTAATGGAAAATCCCGCGATACTCCGGCTGTTTGACGACCGAGAATTCGTCCGAAGACTGACTCGCGCATTGAGTGAAATCGAACCGCAGACACGGTCGAGTTCGACGTCCTGGTAGAAATGTCGTCGTGGGGGCTTTCCACCGTCGCGAATCTCCGATTGCCTTCGGTCGGCAACAAGGTACGTCAACCGCAAATCCGGCCGTAGGCCTCTATCCCATGGATACCGGAACTGCGCATCGCTTGTTCGCGGCCTACTAATTCGAGCCGTACGAGAATCAACCGTCGACTTGCCGGCAATAAGCAATTTGATCTTCGACGGCCGTAATTTCATCGCGCTTGGAAACTGAGTCTCCGCCTGCAGCGGTCTCAGCCGCTGGTTCTTCAGCTGCAGGCTCTTCGGCGATAGGTTCAGTGGGCGCGGGTGGTTCAGGCGCGGCAACGGCTTCCTCTGCGGTTGCAGGCGCACCACCACTCTTTTCGGCCCGAGCCGCAGCCAGCATCTCTTGGACGCTCATGTTCTTCCGATCGACCTGGGCCGGCGCGCTGCTGCCGGCAGCGGGTGCCGATTTGGCTGGAGCTTGCGTACGTCGAGCCGATTCGAGCGTGATTCGAACGGCTTCCTTGGCGGGTGCCGATTCGTCGTTAGGCGCTTCGGCAGTGGCGGCGGCTTCACCACTTTTTTCGCCTCGCGCCGCGGCCAGCATTTCGTCGACGCTCATTTTTCTGGCGTCCTTCGCAGTCGCTTTGGGTGAGGCTGCTTTAGGCACCGTGGCTGCAGATGAGGCACCGCCTGATTTTTTTCTCCGCGCCGTGGCCAGTATCTCGGCGACACTCGTCTTTGCGCCACCGGTCGGTTTCGCCGGTGCTGCTTTCACGCTCGTTTTTTCGCCTCGCGCCGCTGCCAGCACGTCTGAGACAGAACCCTTGCCTGCCGCTTCCGGCTTGGGCGGCGGCGCCTTCTTTTTCTTGGCAGCTGCCTTGGGGGAGGCCTTGGTCTTCGCCTTTGGATCTTCCTTGGGCAATGGCGCATCAATCACCTTGAGGAAGTCGAGATCGATGTCGTACCAGCCGATATTCAGGTTGCCATCGAATTCGACGAGCGCTCGGCCGCTCATATTCACCGTGCGAACCGTCCCGGTCATCCCCTCGAAACGGGATAATTCCGGCACGCCCTGATCAACCACCACGAATTTGTCGGTGTACTCTTGCTGCAGCTTGATGATGTGCTCGAAAACCATCCCTTAATGCCTGTCTGCGTGACCTGCGAGTAATTGGATCCGGACGAAGGGGCCATTTTTGTCATGGTGTGCCCCGAAATCAAGGCCACCGGCAGCCCGCACACTTCCAGCGACCTATTGCCAAGTCCGCTTACTTACTTTCCGATGCAGAATAGCGTGGTATCGGTCCGCACGTACAGCTGGCCTTGAGACGCAATCACGGACGAACGGATCTTTCCTCTCGGATCATCTTCCATCGAAATCGTTCTGAGGACCTTGCCGTCCTGGGCGTCGATGATGGAGACCTGACCGTCGAAGTTAATCAAATACAGTTTTCCGTCGGCAGCCAATGGTGAGGCTTCGTACTTGGATCGTCCCGGTGTCTCAATCGTCCATTTGACCTTGCCCGTTTTTGGTTCGACTCGTGAGAGCATCTTGTGGACGTCGCTCAAAACAAAAAAATCGCTATCGTAGAATGCGGGTGTAGGGACGTCCGAGCTGACCGGGCGGTTGTCTTGACTGCTCCACAACAGACCAGCGTCACCTTTGCTGTCGGCCTTAACGGCATAGACGGGGGATCTTTTGGGTGCGCACGCCACCACTACACCGTCACCGGCGATCGGCGAAGGGACCAAACGCCAATGTCCAATCCGTTCGGGGTTCCAGGTTCCCCACCGCCAAAGTTCGGTGCCCGTAGCTGGATCATGTCCTGTCAACGCGTCGCCACCAGCAATGAGAACTTGCTTGCGGCCTTGATGCACATAAGGGACAGGTGTCGTGAACGCTTCCAGCGATTCCGCTTTCGCTTTACTTGGACGCAACTTCCGCCACAGTTCCTTGCCGGTTTCAGGATCAAGCGCCAAGAGGTATGAATCGTTCTTCCCGGGTACGCCGTAGCCCTTGACTGCCACGTCGCGCTGGAGAATCTGAATGTAGAGTTTTCCATCAAACAACAATGGGCTAGTGCTGTACGTCCAACCAAAAGCGAACGGTCCGACGTTCTTAGACCATTTCTTCTGGCCCGTGAAGTCGTAGGTAATCAACTCGCCGTTACCGTAGAAAAAGACCACGTTCTTGCCGTCTGTGGCTGGCGAGGGACCCGCGTAGGTGCTGCGCCAATTCTTCTTCTTCTCAACGCCCTTGGCCACATCATGCTGCCACAATACCTTGCCACTCTTGCGGTCCAGGCAGATCGCTTTTACGGTTTGCTTCTTCTGATCGGTGCTCGAAACGAACACATGATCGCCCCACACCACAGGAGTCGAGCCGCTTGGTCCCGGCATGGCGACCGACCACGCGACATTTTCGGTCTGGCTCCACTGTGTAGGCAGATTGGATTCGTCTGTCGACCCGTTAAAGTTAGGCCCGCGCCATTGACCCCAGTCAGCGGCTTGAGATGAAGTGGCGGCCAACATCACCAACACGAAACAGAAACGAAGAATCATCGAGCGATCTCCCATGAGCACGGCAAAGAAGCAGTTTTTACAGCGACCTCAAGTTTAGCTGGTTTGATCGGGCGAGACCACTGGATTCCGACTTGCCGCAGTTCAAGTCCGGCCACGGGTCAATGCGTTTGCAAATCCACACCACCCACGCCAGCAGATCAGTCAGCGGCCTCGCTGGCTGCCTGAAACAAGGCAATACTAGCTGTGAATCCGTGCACAAAATTCTTGCCACCAATCGGTCCCAATTCGCCTGCGGCGAACAGCCCGGCCAGCGGAATGTCTCCCACGGCGTTCTTAATCGCCGTTGCATCGTGGTGCGGTTCGGAAAACAACCTGGTCCCGCGCCCGTTGCAGGTAAACAGCAGACCAGCGGCGACTGGATTTTCGACACGTGACAACAGCTGGCGAAGTTCCGCGTCGGCGGTGTTAGCGTCACGAACATGAAACTGCACAGTCTGCCCGGGCCGCACGTAATCGCTGATCGCGATCGATCCTTCCTCGGGATCGACGCCGACCACGTTGCGAATCAAGAAATCTCCTTGCTCGAACTGATCCTGATATTCACTGACGACGCGCCCCACATGCAGGCCCCGTTGGACCATCTGTTGGTCGCGCGTGGGCAGCGTCTGAAAGAGTTCCTCCAGACGACGATACGCCGGCATGCCGCCCAGTTCTTGAATGATGTTGCGCTGGGCCTTTGTGATCACAAAGTGATGACCGATTGGACGACACCCCTGCGAGACCACGGTCGTGACTTGGACATCGCCCTGCAGCAGCACAGCCACGGCACCTTGCTCGAACAGATTGCGTCCCAGCAGCAGGCGATTGGACCCAGGCGTCTGGCCGGCGCTTGCCATGCCGCCGATGACTGGCACTCCCGGGTGTTCGTTGTTGACCAGTTCCAGCAGCAGATCGGCAGGAAGACTAAACGGGTCACCCAAGACGATCAGTGCCGCTTTGTCGGACCAATCGTCGGCCAGTTCCTCTGGCCAGCCGACGAATGCGCCTTCACCGGCGGCGCGCTGGTACTCCAACCGCATCGGCCACACGGAGGTACCGGGCAGCCGCGCCAACCAGAGCGACATGGCAGGCTCCAATTCAACCTCTTGCCCAACACCCACAATGGACTCCCCACTGCATCCCAGCAGGCTGTCCGTGCCGATCGCATCGCAGACCAGTGCTGACGCTGTGTCCGCGTTCTCGACGTGATGTGAGGAAAATAACAGGAATGCCAGATCGGGCGTCCCGTCAAAGTCGGCGAGCGCTCTGGCACAAACATCCCTCGCGGCGGCCTGTGTATCGGGTGCCGTTGAAAGAGCGGTAGCGAATTGAAGCGAGGCGTGTGTTGAGTTCATGGAAACCAGCAACATAAAGCCCGCAAAGGTGATCATCAGCACATTGTCGGCATGATAACCTTCTTCCAAGCGGCCAGCAGCCCCGTGCGCGAATTCGTCTCACATGGGAGAGTTACGCTCGCGAAGAAAACAGCGCGCCACTCACTCGTCGGCTTGCGCATCGACCAAGCGTACTTTCGCTTCCAGAAGCGCTTTCGACGCCACCCGAACATCCGACGCCGTGGCCGCGCCGGACTGGTTGAGCGCTTGGACCATTTTGAGCTCCGTTTCTCGCAACTCGATCAACCTGCCAAGAAGTGCTAGGACTTGTCCCATCTCGTTGCGAGCTTCCGCGCGACGGACCTTTGCTTCGATCAGCTCGGCCGACGCCTTCATCAAGTCAGCCGACGACACCACGCCATTCTTGACCAGCTTTTCAACTCGCGAAAGGGCGTTCTCGGCTAACTCGACCAACTGGTCCAATTCCTTAGTAGCTATCTGCGATCTCGGTCTGCCCTTCGGTTGCAGGTCACGGCGCACATCGGCCGCCTTTTGCCAGACGCTCTTCGGCAATCGGTACAAATAGGCATCGAAATCACCATCGATTTCATAGCGTCCTGCCGTGGCGTTCCGCGACCATGCACCGGCCGCGATCACATGGTGGCCATCGGGCGAAATGTCGAGACTCTTAAAAAAGCGGGGCTTTGTGTCGATCTCCGCAACGAGACTGCCGGTGCGCACATCCCACAGTCGTAATCCACGATCCATTCCCGTCGATATGAGGTGCCGGCCGTCGCCCGTTAGCTGGATGTCAAAAATCGGTCCTCGGTGCGCCTTCAGCTTTCGAACTTCCGTTCCGCTGTCCACATCCCAGAATTGAATCACGCCAACGAACGAACCCGTGACGAGCATCTTTGAGTCGGAGGTGAACTGACAACGCTGCACTTTCCCAGCCGTCGTCGTGTCCAACCGTGCCTCGGGTTCATATGTTTCACTGCTCCACAACCAGATGAAGTCGTCATCTTTGCGATCGCGACCGGCGATCAGGCGGCCGTCCGGGGAAAGACACGTGGTATCGGCGTTGGAGATTTCGAATTCGCGCGAGACAGTCCACGAACTAAGATTCCACAGGCGCGCGACGCGATCCTCTCCAGACGACAACAGATGGCGTCTGTCAGGCGAAAACTCCAGTCGAACGACACGGTCCATACGCCATTCCAGATCCGCGATCTTGTTTCCCGACGCGACATCCCAAATCTCAATCGAGGCGTTTTGCTTGTCATCAATGCCGACGGCAACCCATTTGTCATCGGGCGAGATCGCCATCCCGCTCAACGGTTTCCCGATGTCGATCCGCTGCAACTCGTTTCCTGAAGCGACGTCCCAGATTCGAATCGTCGTATCCAGGCTGGCGGAAGCGACTCGATGGCCATCATTGAAAAACACGGCTCGCTCGATGGTGTTCGTGTGCCCATCGAAGAGGCGAACTTCGGTGATGCCAGTAGTGGAGGGGACTGCGACCTGCGCCGGTTGGACTATCGGGACCCTTGTAACCTTGACCACAACTTTGCCGCCACGGCGGAGAACAAATTGCTCCTTCGAAAGTCGGATTTTCAACTCATGACCAGCGTTGGGGTCGGTGTCGAAAGCAAGAAGGCGATAATGCCCGGAACGAAGTGATACGACTCCAGAACCCGTGATTTTGTCAACAACGTGGATCTCGAAGCCTTTGTGTGTGTCGCTGACCGGTTTTGAGATTGTCACCACGGCGTTGTTGTCTGTCGACTCGATCACTAACGTGCCGTTATCGGTCACGACATAGATAACCATGCCAAACACCGCGATGCCAATTAGCATTGCCGCAACGCCGATCGCAACTACTGGCCATAGACGCCGCGTGATAGGTTCCCTCATGTATTTCGCTCGCTCCGCGAGCGGCTTAGGCTGATGGAGTGAGCCGATCAGTTTGGGCGGCACGGTAGGCTGGGGCTTCGGCGCAGTCGTCGGATGTTGTAAATAAGCGAGATGCTGGCCCAATAAATCGGCGACTTCTTTGGCCGATTGAATACGATCAGCTGGATCTTTCGCCAGCAGCTTGAAGATGATCGCTTCCAGCCAATTAGGAATATCCGAGTTCACTTCGCAGATCGAACGCGGCTCGTCATCCGTCACACGGCGAAGCATCGCCAAAGCCGTGTCAGCTCGGAACGGAGGCCGGCTTGTGCACACCGCATAGAGCACGCTGCCCAAGCTGAACAGATCACTGCGTGCGTCGACCGTCTGGCCTTGCGCCTGTTCAGGCGACATGAACTGCGGAGTGCCGGCGATCTGGCCGGTCTGCGTGACGCTCACGTCGTCCACCGCGCGGGCTAACCCAAAGTCGGTCAACTTCACTCGCTCGATGCCGTTTTCCAGCAGGATATTGGACGGCTTGATATCACGGTGCACGAGCCCTTGCTCGTGCGCCGCTGACAGGCCACGGGCGGTTTGCATCCCAATTCGAAGCGTTTCCTTCAACTCCAATCCACCGGTCCGGTCGATCTTCTCCTGCAATGACTGACCGTCGACGAATTCCATCACGATGAACGGTGGCCGGTGCGCGTCGTGGATGGCGTGAATCGTCACCACATGGTCGTGACTGACTGCTGCGGCTGCCCGCGCTTCGCGTAGGAACCGCTTGACCGCCATCGGGTTGGCAGCAAGTTCCGGCGCCATGACTTTGATCGCCACCACCCGGTTCAGCTTGGGATCAAAGGCCCGTAGCACCAGTCCCATCCCGCCACGTCCGACCAGTTCGATGACTTCATAATGTTCCATGGTGCCGACGCAGCCCGGTTTGTCGCTCGGCTCGAGAAATGCCAGCGAAACTTCACCAGACGATTCGTCTACCGAGTCAAACTCGCCGATCGCGATCGTAGGGGAAAAATTGACGGCCGGCTGATCCAGAAAGCTGCCGGCATCATCATCATGGCGGAGCAGTTCTTCGATTTCAGTCCGCAACTGAGCGTCGTTGCCACAGGCTTGATCCAAATACGCGGCACGTTGCGAGACGTCGGCCAAGTCGGCAGCGCTGTTAAAGATCTGCTCTTTGTCAATTTGGTTAGGACTCATGACGTGGCTCCGGAATTCGGGTTTCTATCATGAGTGCGACGTAATGCGTCACGAAGGGATCAATTTTCTGGAAAAAAAGTCTGTGAATCTCCCTTGCTAACCTCGCGGTGCAGCCAGGCACGTGCGAACCGCCAGTAGCGTTTGGCCGTAATTCCAGAAATACCAAGCACTTCTGCCGCCTCGTCGGATGTCAGTCCTACGAAGAAACGCAGCTCCACCAGCCGCGCCTTGATTGGGTCCTCGTCGGCCAGTTGCGTCATCGCCTCGTCCAATGCCAACAGGTCGTCCGCCGGCACCTCACCAGCCATCTCGGTCTTGTCCATGTCAACGCGTTGTTGGCCGCCGCCGTGTTTCAGCCGGCTCTTTTTGCGCGCGCTCTCGACCAGGATCCGCCGCATCGCCTCGGCCGCGGCCGCAAAGAAATGTCCACGCGAATTCCAGTTCTGCTGATGGTCGTTGTCAACCAGTCGCAGATAGGCTTCATGGACGAGCGCCGTGGCCTGCAGCGTCAGTCCCTGCTTTTCCGAAGCCATTTTCTGTGCTGCCAGCCGCCGCAGTTCGTGATAAACCAACGGCAGAAGGCGCTCGGCCGCCACCGCGTCTCCTTGCTCGATCGCCTGCAGTACCTGTGTTACCTGGCTGGCATCGTTCATGCTGTAGAGGATAGACGTCGTACCAGCGCGGATCAATCAGGTAGGTCCGTATCTCAGAGACGGACTCCACCGTGTGCTCTTAAGCAGCCTGGCTGCTACCGCCACTGGGATGCAGTAGTTGTTGCCCCGCGCCGAGAACCCGAGTCACGGCCAGGTCTCGCATACAGTGATGATGCTTCAGCGGACAGATGCGTTTCGCGCAAGGCGCGCACGGAAGATCCTCGTGAAGACGAATTTCGCATGGATTGTAGTTGATGCTCCAGCGCGGGTCGGTCGATCCGAATAGCGCAACCGTCGGAATCTGAAAACCGGCTGCCAAGTGTCGCGGGCCGCTATCAGTCGTAATGACCAGTTGGGCGCGTCGGATGCACGCCTTCGTCAAACC
>JASLRF010000589.1 GCA_030744095.1 Pirellulaceae bacterium
CACCACCCCGATGATCGACGCCGTCGAACTCGAAGCGGAAGTCTCGGCAGATGCTGATGTTTCGCAAGGAGTGAACGAATCGGCCGATTCGCTCTACGACCTGCGGACCACCTATGACCCCGCTTACGACGAAGTGATGGCACCGGCGCCGGAAACACCGTCTGCCCAACATCATGATCTTGGCAGTACTGATCACTGCTTTGGTGGGTATTTCGCCCCGTATCGATCCGAGTATCGGTGTGATCTCGCCGATCAATATCAAATCGAACCATATCAGTCGACCGTGACGGTTCCGCCTGCACTTTCACTGATGGTAGAGTCCTACGTCGCGCTGGTCATGGAGAGGGTTGGGCAGGCGTGTCAGCAGTTTTCGCTGGAAGCAATTGCCTCCAAGGCGGCGAATCAAGTGGTAAAATTGCCGCGAACTCTCTCAGCAAGCGAACCGGAAGCAAGTCAGAAAACGTCGCTCACAGACAACATCGATTGTCATGTCGATGCCGCAGGCTGTGAAACGGACTGGCGCGAAATTGACTGTTTCGCGCCTTGGGAGCCGACGCGCCCCGTGGGATCGGGCGTCAAGAGCTCGGATAATTCGTCTGTGGAGTTGACCGACCAGGAAGCGGAAGCGGTCGATACAACGGCACTGGATGCCGCCAAAGCGTCGATCCGCGATCTGAACAGCCGCCTGAATGCAGCCAGGCGGTCACCACCGCTCCGCTGACGGATTACCACCGAAGCGTCTTAGCAAGTCCTTTGCTGGAACCGATTTCCGCAACGGCCGTTGGTCAGAAATCTGACCGGCGGCCGTTTCTTCGTTGCTGTCGAGTGATCTACTCACCTCTGAAAATCACGCCACGGAGGGGCCTTATGTTTGCAACCGAGGCTCGTTGACAAACTACAACCGCGAGAATTGCCAACAAGTTTTGCTTTCTTGACAAAGGCAACCATACTGGATATTGGTCGCTTTGGCAGTTTTTCAGTGGCGGCCGAATCGGCCCCTGAATAGAATAAGTGGATTCAGGAACGTAGTTTGCGCCTGTTACCTACTCGGGCAAGGCAGGGTCGACTTTCCCATTCGAAAGAGCCCTTTGTGCATATCGCTTTGGTTGGAGACTTACCATGTTGAAACGCAGTAGCTTACTGCGAGTGATCTCGCCAATCCTCACCATCTTGCTGGCTGTTGGATCGTCGGGCTTGTTGGCCCACGCCGCCGACGGACCCCGGCTAGCGACCTACGACAATGCCGCGGGCGACACGTTCTTCGCGCTCAGCCTCACGTCCGGGGGCGATGTCCCGACGGCGTCATCAAATGACGTCGTGGTTTTATTCGACACCTCAGCCAGCCAGACAGGCATCTACCGCGATGACGCGTTGTCGTCGTTGACGACCATGTTGAGTTCTCTGGGTGAGACAGACCGCGTTAGTCTGGTGGCTTGCGATTTGAATGCGATCCCGATGACGGATGGCTTTGTTTCTCCGCAAGGGCCCGCCATGAAGGCTGCCTTGGAAAAGCTTCGTCGTCGAGCACCATTGGGGTCAACGGATTTGCACGGCGCATTGACATCGGCCGCAGCCAGCTTTGATACAAAAACGAACCACGGCCGGTCGGTAGTTTACATCGGTGACGGCATGAGTCGAGGCGGACTACTGAAACAAGAGCGGTTTGGCGACTTAGTCACGAAGTTGACAGATTCTCGCGTGGCGGTCTCCAGTTTGGCGATTGGGCCACAGCGTAACGCGCACACCTTGGCGACGATCGCTAACCATACGGGCGGCGTAGTCTACATGGACTCGGATGAGGTTTCGCCCCAGCAAGTGGGCATGATGTTGACCCGCACTGTGGACGCGACGGTTCTTTGGCCGGTCAAGACAAGCCTGCCTGCCTCGATGCGCGAAGCTTATCCAAAAACCATGCCTCCTCTGCGTACCGATCGTGACAGCATCATGATTGGGTTGCTGGCTGATCGCGATGCCGGCGAAGTCCGCGTGCAGTATGAAGCCAATGGAAAAGCGGTTGAAAAGTCCTGGCGTGTGGTTGCTGAAGCATCAAGCCCGGACTTTGGCTTCTTGCCTCAGCTGATCGAAACAGCTCGCCAAGACATGGGCCTTAGCCTTCCGACCGCGGGTTCTGAAGCGTTGCGAGAAGCCGCACGCGTCATGACAACCGGCGCAAGTCAACTTGCGGAACTTGGTGGCCATGCTTTGCGTACAGGCGATCTGGCCGGAGCCCGCACGGCCGCAACTGCAGCCATCGCGCGTGATCCGGCGAATCCTCAAGCGGTCGCGTTGCAGGGTGCCGTCGAACGTGTCGCCGGTGGCGGCTCGGCAGCCGACGCCGACTTGCGTCTGATCAATTTGCAAGCTGACGCTCAGCAAGAGGGTTCAGAGGGTTCACTGCTCGACGAGTTTGACGGCTCCGCGGGGAGCTTTCTCGATGCCGTCGAAAAGAACAAGAAAATTCAGTCGCAGTTGATTCAAACCGAGGTCGAGCAGGGACTGAACAAGGCCCGGCAAAGGATGGCCAACAACCCAGAGAGGGCCACGGAGGATCTCAAGATCTTGCTTGAGCAGTTGAATCGCGCCACGGATCTAGATTCGGACATTCGTGCCCAGTTGCGTGACCGGATTTCAGCGGCGATTCGCCGTTCGGAAAGCCAACAGATTCAGTTCGAGAATCGTCTTGCTAGCGCGGAAGAAAACAAAGCCGCAGCCCGCGAAGCAGAAATGCTCGTTCAAGCAACTCAACGCAATCGTCAGAAGATTAAGCAGTTGCTATCGCGTTTCGGTTCGTTATTGGATGAAGGCAAGTACCTGACGGCCGAGATGGATATTGCCGAGCAGGTTCGAGAATTGGATCCCCGTTCGCCTGTACCGCTCGTCGCGTTGTGGAACGCCCGCAATATTAAGAATGTCCGATCGATGGAACGGTTCCGAGATTTACGGCACCGCAACTTTGTGGATACGATGTACCAGGTTGAACTATCGGCGATGCCCTTTCCCGACGAACCGCCCATCCTTTACCCTTCCTCAGAGGTCTGGGAGCAGATCACCTACAGCCGCAAGAAGTACGCGGCCGTCGATTTGGCTGGCGGAGGCGGTGGGTCGGAAGAACGAATTGTCCAGGAATTGGACAAAGAAACAAAGTTTGATTATCTCGACATACCACTCAAGGATGTGATCGACGAAATCGCCTTGCGGCACAACATTCCGATCATCATCAATACGACGGCGCTGGAAGACTTTGGAATTGGTACCGACACGCCTGTCAACATCAGCTTGAATGGCGTTACATTGCGTTCGGCGATGCGACTGATGCTTCGCGAACTGGATCTGACGTACATCATCAAAGACGAGGTGATGCAGATCACAACTCCCGAAGAAGCAGAAGCCCAACTGATCACGAAAGTCTATCCGGTTGGCGACTTGGTCATCCCGATCATCTCCGGTGGTGGCCAATTTGGTGCCGGCGGCCAGGGTGGCTTCGGCGGCCAGGGCGGCTTCGGTGGCGGTGGCGGCGGCGGATTCGGTGGCGGTGGTGGCGGATTCGGTGGCGGTGGCGGCGGATTCGGTGGCGGTGGTGGCTTTGCCATTGACGAAGACCTGACGCTGGGTGCCAAGAAATCCACGACACCGACGCTGACGTCAGAAAAAAAAACGACTGACGCGATAACCGTTCCGCGAAAGGCCACACGTATCAAGCTGCAGCGTCAAGCTGCGGAGACGCTCGAAGTGGCCTGGGACCGGCACTTCCAAGAGCACCGTCAAGATACTGCTGCGCAACGTGCTCGTCACCAACGCAACGTGCGCGAGACCGTTCGCCAGCTTCGGCGCGAAGCACAGAGCCATCTCGCAAGCCAGGATGCCAAAGAGACTGCCCAGGACGTCAAAGCGGCAGGGAAGTCTGCAATGGCCGCAAAGGCCAAGTTGGAAGAGATCGTCATTCTGACGCAGGCGGCCGTTCGAAACAGCCAGCCACAACCTTGGATGTACGAAGCCATGACCCTGGCGATGCTGGCTACTGGTGCCCCCACCGAAGAAGTCGAACGCGCGCTGATGTCCGCTGTGGACTTCAGTAACAATATCGAGGAAGTGCTGCATGTCGCCACGTTCATGACGCACCTCGAACTGGACAAGCGTGCTCTCAAGCTTTATCAGGAGGTCGCGGATTTAGCCCCACATCGTCCCGAACCGTTCGTCAACGGTTTGGCCGCGGCACAGCGATTGAAGGATGAAGACGGCATTCGCTGGGCCTGTTTGGGGATCTTGAGCCAGGAATGGCAAGAGAATCAGCGGCGCATCCCGGAACATGCGTGGCACGTTGCCGAAGCGTCATGGATGAAAATGATAGACGCGGGCCGGAAGACTGAAGCCGACTCGCTGAGTGCGGCGGTTCGAAAAGCGCAGTCGCGTGATTGTGTTGTCCGAGTCACCTGGACGGGCAATGCGGACATCGATCTGATCATCGAAGAACCAAGTGCGACCGTTTGCTCGATGCGAAATCCGCGCACACCCTCCGGTGGCATTCTGTTGGGCGATACATTTGCCGCCAATAATGCCGCAAAGACGCTGGATGGATTCTCTGAAGTCTATGTTTGCCCGCAAGGATACACTGGCGTCTACCGAGCTTATTTACGACGTGTTTGGGGCGAGGTTTCCGCTGGCAAAGTTACGGTCGAAATCTGGACTCATTTTCGTACGCCACAACAGACCTATGGCAAGCAGCAGATTCCGCTTGGCGAAAAGGATGCCGTGGTGAATTTTGCAATCGAAGATGGTCGACGACAGCAACCCGTGGCCGAGGAGAAAATTGCCAACTTGCAACGTGTTCGCCAGGATATGGGTCGTCAGATTCTGGCCCAACAGTACCGTGATGTCGAGGATTCGAGTGCGGCCCGCGATTATGCATTGGCCATGCGCCGCGGCATCGCCAGTGGGGCCATTGACCCGCGCCTGTTTGGCCGACGTGGCCGAGTTGGTTTCCGGCCGCAGATTCAGGTCTTCCCCGAGGGTAACCAAATGAACGCGATGGCGATCATCTCCGCAGATCGTCGCTATGTACGTTTCTCACTGCTCGGCTCGGCACCGATTTCGTCCGGCATCACGGACGTCCAGACATTTAGCTTTGCCGGTGGCACCCAGAACCAGCAAGGCGGCGGCCAAGGCGGCGGCGGCTTTGGTGGTGGTGGTGGCGGCTTTGGCGGCGGTGGCGGCGGCTTTGGTGGTGGCGGTCAGCTTTAAGCGTCAAAGCGATTTGAACACACAAACGATCAAGATCATTTCGTCGTCCCAACCGCTTGACGTACGTGTCGGACCAATCCTGGCTGGATGTCCAACTCCAGCGACTCGACACAGCCTGCCTTGAGTTTCTCAAAGGCGATGGCACCCATCACGGCGTTGTCGGTGCATAACTCCAACGGCGCGATTTCCAGTGTGACGCCACGCCCCCGCGCCATTTCGGCAATGCGTTCGCGAAACCTTCGATTGGCGGCAACACCGCCTCCCACGCACAGCGTCGTAAGACCGGTTCGCTCAATCGCCAATTCCGCTTTGCCGACCAGGCAATCAACCACGGCTTCCTGAAAACTGGCAGCGATGTCCGCGACTTGCGACGTGGAAAGCAGGCAATTCTGAAAATCGACTTTGCCGGGCCCGGCGATCAAGTATCGCACGGCGGTCTTCAGCCCACTGAAACTAAAATCGAGCCGGCTCTTGTCCTTCAGCAAGGCACGGGGAAAGCGATGCGCGCGAGCGTTGCCATGTTCCGCCGCTTTCGAAATCGATGGTCCACCAGGATAAGGCAGGCCGAGCATACTGGCGACCTTATCAAACGCCTCGCCGGCAGCGTCGTCGATCGTACCACCGAGTGGTTCAAAATCGACGGCGGTCTTGCAATGGTAAAGGCTTGAATGCCCACCACTGATGATCAATCCGATACAGGGAAAGACCTCGCGCCCGCTAGCAACTTTACAGGCATAGATATGCGCGTGCAGATGGTTCACCGCGACCAGCGGTTTGCCCGTCGCCATACAAAGGGCTTTAGCTGCCATCAGTCCAACGACCAACGACCCGGCCAAACCGGGTGTGGTGGCAACCGCGATGGCATCCAAATCTTCCAACTGTAGTTTCGCTCGTTTCAGCGTCCGATCGATGACAGGAAGAATTCGCTCGACGTGCGCTCGAGCGGCAATCTCCGGAACAACACCGCCAAACTGCTGATGCAGCTCTTCCTGGGAGGCCACAACGGATGCCAACACTTCCAGCTGGTCCGTGACGATGGCGGCGGCCGTCTCATCACAGGTTGATTCCACGGCCAGCAACTTCATACGCAACTCACCTTTTTCCATTCTGGAATCCGGTTCACGAGGATCGAGCCGGCAAGGAACACCACGGGAGGATTTGGCTCAATTGGGACCAAGGCCGCAGAAAACAACGCAGCAAATACAATAAACAGCAGACTTCAACATGCTATTGGGGCGTCTCGGCGTCGCTGTCTTCGTCCTTCTCGTTGGCGTCACCCGCCACGGCTGCTGGCTTGTCCTCAAGCAATTTCGTCAGGTGGGAGCGAGCCTTGTCCAGCACCTTGTCAGCAACGGCGTCCGGTTCCTTGCTGTCCGTCCCCGCACGAATCACGTCCCGCGCGCGCCGCGATTCCGCCAATTCCACGGTTTCGGCCCGAGATTGTTCGACGTCCCAACCGGGACTGGGCGAAACCCCCCATTCATCGTCTTCGGTCGCTCCCTTGAACCGGTGGATGTTCTTGCCATTGGGCCGCAGGTACTGGGCGGTGGTCAATTTCAGGGCACTGCGGCCCTGTTCCAATTCGATGATATTCTGCACGCTACCCTTGCCGTAGGTGCGTTGCCCAACGACGATCGCCCGGTCGTGGTCTTGCAGGCAGGCGGCAACAATTTCGCTTGCGCTGGCACTATAGTTGTTGACCAGCACGACCATCGGAAAGTCGGAAAACGTGCCACGTTGATGAGCGTCCCATTTCTTGTCCTCGACGTTTCTTCCAGAAGTGCTGACGATTCGGCCTTCCTCGACAAACATGTCCGAAATCTGAATCGCCGCGGATAGCAAGCCACCGGGATTGCTCCTCAGATCCAAAATCAACCCATGCATTTCCTGCGACTTCAGTTTCACCAAGACCTTCCGCAATGCAGCGGTCGTGTGCCTGGCAAATGCGGTGACACGGACGTAAGCGATCTTCTTTTCATCATCGAGCATGAAATCCCACGAGGCGTCGGCTTTCCGCCGGTCGCCCAGCACGGTTTCCACACGAACGATTTGTCGCTCGACATCGATCTCTTCCGATGTGCCATCCAAATGCCGAACCGTGATCCTCACCTCAGTTCCCAGCTTGCCTTTGATGCGGCTGACAGCCTCCTTCATTTCCAGTTCGTTGGTGGCGGAATCCCCGATGTGCGAAATCACATCACCCGCCAAAATCCCAGCACGATAGGCAGGACTGCCCGCAATTGGACTCAGCACACGCAACCAGGCATCCCTGCTGGGTTTCGAAACATGAATTCCGATCCCCCCAAACTCCGACTCTACATCAGTTCGAAATCCATCCAAGTCATCCGGTGCAATGTAATTTGAGTGCTGGTCGAGTTTCGAGATCACACCTTGGATTGCCGCCTCCATCAGTTCGCGGCGACTGATATCTTTAACGTAGTTGCGTTCAACCTGATCGAGTGTGTCGGCGAACAGCCGGAAAAGTTCGTAAAACTCTTCATCTTTCTCGGCCTTCTTGATTGCTTCGTCGCTTTCGACGGCAGTCTTGTCTGCGACGACAGGCGCCGGAACAAACGCCACGGCAACGGCAACGTACGAGAACAGAAGCAACAACAGACAATTGCGGTGTTTCATGGCAAACTCTCGCGCGAAAGAGATCAACACGCACTCCGAAACCACGACATAAAATACTGGCGTGAAACGAGTTACAGAATTATAGCCAACACCCGGTGTGACAGCAAGCGCATCGCGCGGTAGGGCGGTGGCGCGGCCGATCAAAAATCGTACCAGAGACCGAAGCCGATCTGCTGTTCAAAACGATCGAAGAACGAGTATTGGTTACTCTCGCCGTTGTAATAGTGCACCCCCGCCCGCAGCATTTTGCCGGTGTCGCCAACCCACGCCCAACCGAGTTGAGCCGTCAGGGCA
>JASLRF010000590.1 GCA_030744095.1 Pirellulaceae bacterium
ACCCAGAATCGTGTGGGCTTCGTGCGTCTGTCCAACGGCGTGCCGGAGGAAGTCGAGTCGCGAACCGGAGGCTTCACGACTGCCTACATCAGAGGCGTCTACGACCTGACGGAGAACCTTCACTTTGTCGGCGGCATCGAGAATCTGTTCGACCGCTCCTATCGTGAACACCTCGATCTGGTGATTCCAGGAGATCCGCTCAACTCCGTACCGGAGTTCCGCGATCCGACGCCCGTTCTGTCGCCCGGCATTACGCCTTACGTGGGTGCAGAATTGATCTATTAGTGGTATTGCATCTTTCGACCTTGCTGCAGCCCGCCGGCGTCTTACGTCAGCGGTTCTCTCACGACATGCCAGTGTCCAATTCGTTTCTTGACTCCGTCGTTCGGTTCAAACTGACTCGTGTCGTATCGCGCTAAAGTAGCCGGGTCTTCCTTCGATATCCTACTGTTCGTGGTTCCACAGTTGGGGTGTTGTCCAGGCGGGGCTGGAACCAGGCGTACCCGCTGAGCATTTCTTTCTTGTCGTGGCCCGCCGCTGTGATGAACATCGCGTAGAATGCCTGCGTATTCTGAGAGATCCCGCCTGAGGTCTCTTTGAGATTCTCCCTGAAGCCAGTAAGTTGTTAGCAGGCAAGTGGTTGTTCTTTCCCATTGGCCGGCTCGAAAAAGCCCCTTTGTCGTTGGATTCCGTCATGCTCGAATTGGAAGGCGTCAAGAAATCCTATCTGGAAGCCAACGGCGACATTCTGCCGATTCTCGACATCGATCGGTTTCATGTCGGTCAGGCTGAACAGATGGTATTGGTGGGGCCTAGCGGCTGCGGGAAGACAACGTTGCTCCACATCATCGCGGGGATTGGTCGGTCCGATGCGGGATCGATTCGCCTCGATAATGTCGAAGTGAGCCAGCTTTCTGAGGCTGGGCGTGACCGTTACCGAGCCATCAAGTTGGGATACGTTTTCCAGACGTTCAATCTGTTGCCCGCGTTTACGGCATTGGAAAACGTACTGCTGGGAATGACGTTTGCACGCGGCAAGAAGGACTCGCAGCGAGCCCGCCAATTGCTGGATCGAGTTGGCTTGGGTTCGCGCGCGTCACACAAGCCGGCCGCCATGTCAGTGGGCGAACTGCAGCGCGTCGCGGTGGCTCGCGCGCTTGCCAATCGTCCTCGCTTGCTCTTGGCCGACGAACCGACCGCCAACGTCGATCCCGCCAATCAACAACTGATAATCGACCTGATTCGCGAGACCTGTCACGAAGAAGAGATTACGCTGTTGCTGGTAACACATTCGACCGAAGTCGCCAGCCAGTTTGATCGCGTTGATCGCCTTGAAGATGTCAACCGAGTTGTCAGCAAAACCGCAATGAAAGTCTCATGAGTCTGTTTCGAATTGCCTGGCGGAGCATCCAACAACGCGGCCTTGCGTCATTCCTGACCGCCGTTTCCATGGCGCTGGGTGTCATGATGGTGGTGGCCGTCTTGTCGGTGCACGGTGTGGTCGCAAAGTCTTTCCGCAACAACTCGAGCTTGGGCTACAATCAGATTGTTGGTGCCAAAGGCGGCAAGCTTCAGTTGACCATGAACACGGTCTTTTATCTGAGCAAGCCTGTCGAGAATATTCCGTACGAATACTACCTCGAGTTTGTCTCGGCAACCGAACGTCAAGCGGGGCTGAGACATACGATTCGCAGCGAAATTCACCAAGCCCAGTGGGAAGCGCTGAACATCCTGTTGGGCATCGATTCGAATTCGGGTGTCCCCTTGGCTGGGCTGGGCTCGAGCATTGCTGGTGAGTTGTTTGAGGCGCGTGGCCAGCAACTGTTGGACTTGGAGCGCGGCGGCAGGTTCGGCCAGTTCACCGCCTTCGCGATCCCCGTTTGTTTGGGCGACTATTTCGGTCAGTTTCGTGTCGTGGGCACGACGCCGGACATGTTCGCCAAGCTCCGCCACGGCCCAGCCAGTGATCAGTCCTTTGAATTCGCCTCGGGACGCAACTTCAAACACTGGAGTGAAGAGCACGGCTATTTCGAGGCCGTTGTGGGAGCGTCGGTGGCACGCGAAATGAAGGTCGGGGTCGGCGACGGCTTCTCGCCATCGCACGGCGATCCTGAAGGCGCGCGGCACGGCGACCAATTCAAAATCGTGGGTGTCTTGGAGTACTCTGGGACACCCAATGATCGGGCGGCGTTCATCAATCTGGAAGGTTTCTACTTGATGGACGATCATGCCAAGCCGATCGATGTCGGCGAGTTCGACAGTTTGCCGGACGATGTTGAATTGCCGGACGATGTTGAATCGTCCTCGGCGGCTGAAGATGACCAGCCAAACCACGCCGGCCACGCAGAAGCCGCACCGGAGTTTCAGCGGCTGCCGGTCGAGCAACGAGAAGTGTCGGCAGTGTTGATTCGGAACACTAGCGATATCATTGGCATGAGCATGTCGAATTCAATCAATGAAGGCAACGATGCCCAATGTGTGCAACCGATTCGCGAGATCACGGTGTTGTTCGAGGAGTTCGTGGGGCCGGTTCAATTGGCGCTGCTGGTGGTGACCGCGTTGATCTGTGTCGTCTCCGGGATCAGCATTCTGGTGAGCATCTACAATTCGATGAGTGACCGGAAGCACGAAATCGCGGTGATGCGGGCGCTGGGTGCCGGCCGAAGCACGGTAATGACGGTAATATTGCTTGAGTCGATCCTGCTGTCGCTTGCCGGTGGAACTGTCGGCTGGGCGGGCGGTCACGCCTTGAATATGGCGGCCAGTGGCGAAATTGAGGCCCGCACTGGCGTTTCAGTCGGATTTTTGAGCTTCGCCCCACCATTAGAGAACCTTGATCTGTGGGGGCTGGGCCCAATAATAGGACTAATGTCGCCGGAATTGTGGCTGATTCCGGCACTCATTCTGCTGGCAATTATTGTAGGATTTCTTCCAGCGTTGGCTGCTTACCAAACTGACGTGGCCAAGTCGTTGGGAGCCTGATGACCTGATATGTTCTCGCGACTGCATTCCCACAGCTGGTGGTCGCACCACAAATCTGACAGAAGAGCCGAGCTGAGCAGCGAGTTTCGGTCGTCAACCTGCCTCGAATCTACCTACGAAATATTAGGAACTATCGGACAACCTCAGAACCGCTGGCAACGGCGGAAAGGACGACGCCATGAAACGATTTTTCCCGCTGATGTCGTTAGCCCTGGCATTGCAGTGCGCACTGACTGCAGTGCAAGCCTTGGCTTGCCCGTTCTGCTCGACGGTGTCGCAAACGTTCACCGAGGAAATTCAGTCGATGGACATCGTGGTCATCGCTGATTTGGTTGCGTTGCCACCGATTAAGAAGAGTGATGAAAGCCAACAGGAGGTTCCGAAAGCGAAATTCAAGGTCCGGCAGATTGTCAAAGGTAAGGCGCTGGCCGAGGTTGGTCAGATTGTCGAAACGGTATTCTTTGGCGAAGCAAAAAAGGGAGCCGCCTTCTTGGTGATGGGCGTCGATCCGCCCAAGATCGCCTGGTCGACTCCTCTGCCATTGTCCGAACGTGCACGCAAGTACGTTCCGAGTCTTTTGGACCTTCCCACAGAAGGGCCCGCACGATTGGTGTTTTTTCAGCAGTACTTGGAAGACGCAGATGAGATGTTGGCTCGAGATGCTTACGACGAGTTCGCGAAAGCTCCATACGAGGAAATCAAATTGCTGAAACCGAATATGGACCACGATAAGCTGATCGTGTGGATTCAGGATGCGGACATCCCCGCCAGCCGACGTCGCCTCTATTTGACGCTGTTGGGTGTCTGCGGAAACTCGAGCGATGTCGCGATGCTGGAAGACCTGTTAAAGTCCGACGATCGAAAAAAGAAAGCCGGACTGGACGCAATGATTGGCTGCTATCTGACGCTCAAAGGACCGGCCGGTATGCCGTTGATTGAAGAACTATTCTTGAAGAACGCCAAGGCGGAATACGCGGATACCTACGCCGCGATCATGGCCTTACGTTTCCACGGCAGTGAAACGGACGTGATTCCGCGCGAGAGGATCCTGCAGGGTCTCCGTCATATGCTGTCCCGCCCCCAATTGGCGGATCTGGTCATTCCCGATCTCGCTCGATGGGAAGACTGGTCGGTCATGGATCGGCTGGTTCAACTGTTCAAGGATGCCGACGACAAGACCAGTTGGGTTCGTGTGCCGGTGATCAATTACTTGCGGGCTTGCCCGAACCCAATGGCTAAAAAGCAAATCGCACTATTGGAGAAGATCGATCCCACAGCGGTGAAACGAGCCAATACGTTTTTCCCCTTTGGAGCCTCGGGTGCCAGCAAAGCTACAACGGCAAAGACCAAGCCAGCCGAGACCAAGCCAGCCGAGACCGAGCCAGCCAAGACCAAGCCAGCCAAGGCGACCCCCGCCGCCGGCGGCGCTGGCACCTAAGCGAAGTTTGGATGTAAGGGCACGATCGAATCCAAGAATCGATGTGAGATTTCCCGCAACGTAGAATCGCGAGCCGCGCAGTCATTTCTGAGTATTGCGTAGCCTGCGAACCATGGCCACCTTTGAAACGTAACAAGCGTGAACCAGTTCGGGCAGAGTTTGCTCGTGGCCAATCTTAATTCGCGTGGGTGGTTGATTGATGAGTATATCGGAGCAAACCAAGCCGGCAACGGCGTTCAGTGACAGCGATGTCGGCGAGACCTTTGCGCCCTATCGAGCGGTCAGCCGCGCGGCTGCAATCTCGTTGGCCTTGGGCGTTCTTGTGGCGCTGCCCGGTATCGCCTGGCAGTACGGGGCTGCCGCGGCATGGCTACGCCAACTCGTTTCTGCCTGGATGCCCGAGACACTGACATTGATCTTGATTGCGGTTCCACCGATCGCGATGCTTCTAGGCACGATCCTCTTGGGAGTGTTTCGTCCTCGGCTGGCTCGCCGCGTCGCGATCATTGGAGTGATCTTGTTGCTTCCAGGTTGTATCTGGACCGTGGGGATGATTCCCGCACCTGTACTGATTCTGCCACTGATTGGATCGATCTTGGGCAGTCTGGGGCTGAGCAATATTCGTAAATATCCTGCGGAACTGACCGGTAAGACGGCCGCGGGTCTGGGCACGATCTTGGGTGTGGCGCTGTTCATTGGTGGCATTGCCTGTCATGCGCTGATCTATTCGACGGAAGTTCCCGATGGATACGAGCGACTGTCGTTTGACGTGCTGAAGGCCGGCGCTCAGATGCCAGACTATCCACCGCCGACGGCTCAGGAGATGGATGGAAAGCAAGTCTTCATCAAGGGCTATATTTACCCAGGCCAGCAACGTTTGGGTCTGAAGGAGTTCGTGCTGGTTCCCGATATTGGGACGTGCTGTTTCGGCGGAAGTCCCAAGCAGACCCACATGGTCGAAGTCATCTTAAAAAAGGGCCTTACGCTTGACTATTCGATGACCAAACGCCGTCTGGCGGGAGTCTTAAGAGTAAACCCGACTCTCCAGCCGGTGGCGGATCGACCAGGTGTCTACTACCAACTAATGGCGGACTATGCCAAATGATGTTCAGATCCAACTCGGTCATCGTTGCTTTGGTGCTGGCAATGCTGATTTCCAACGCCGCTGGTGTGGCACGGGGGGCCGACAAGAAAAAACCAAAGAAGCGGCAGAACATCACGTTCGACGACATCAAGTTCGAAATGAAAAAAGGCGCTCCGTTCAAGCGCACCATGTTGACCAAGAAAATCGAGCAGCTTGACAAACAGCCCATCACAATTCGCGGCTACATCCTGCCCAGTTTTCAGCAGAAAGGGATCACGCAGTTCGTTTTGGTACGTGACAACATGGAATGCTGTTTTGGACCCGGTGCAGCGCTGTTCGATTGCATTCTGGTCGAGATGGTCAAGGGAAAATCGACCTCATTCACAGTCCGACCTGTATCCGTCACTGGCAAGTTCACGGTCTCGGAATTCAAAGATCCCGACGGGAATCACCTGGCGATCTACCGCCTCGACGGCGAGCTGGTCAAGTAGCTGAATCTCGAATGACGAGCCCGGATACCTTATTCGCCCACTTTCGTTGGGACGTACTGGTGATCTCGTTTGCGAAGGACCTCCGCCTTGACAATCTTGTCAGGATCCGGTTGTCCCCGCCCACTGGGATCCCGTCGCTGCAGCTTCGCCAAGACATCCATCCCTTCGATGACGCGACCGAACACGGTGTGTAATCCATCCAAATGTGCCGTACGTCGAAAGGTAAGAAAAAACTGCGATCCACCCGTGTTTTCTTTTCCGGTGTGGGCCATGCTTAGCGTTCCACGAAAATGGTGTCGGTGGTTTTCTTGGTGGCATTCACAGT
Organism: Pirellulaceae bacterium; assembly: GCA_030744095.1. The sequence continues at coordinate 6,321 of JASLRF010000590.1, forward strand.
AGATGTTGTATCCGGGACCGCCCGTACCCGTTCCGTCGGGGCAGCCAGCTTGGGCCATGAAGCCGGACAGGACACGATGGAAAGTGAGATCGTTGTAGTATTCTTTATCGACGAGGCTGATGAAATTGGCAACGGTTTGTGGCGCTTCGTTCTCCAAGAGTTCGATCACTAAGTCACCTTTATTGGTCTGCATTTTGACGCGCGGCAAGTTGTCCGCAGCAGCCTCTGCCTGGCGAAGCGCTTGTTCGCGTGCCCACGACTTCGTCGCTTGATCGAGATCACTCAAATAGGAGTGTGCCAGCCGGGAAAGGGCGTTGGCGGCTTTGGCTTTTTTCAAGTGTACCGCAGCCGTTTTAAAATCGTCCGTACAATAGGCCGCAGAACCAACGAGGTCTTCGACAGCGGGTTCTTCACATTTGTGCTTCAATAACAAATTGCCGAGTTTGAGGGCCTTGGAATATCGATCGGATCGGACATCGTTGGCTAGCAATCCCACCAACGTTGATGTCACTTTTTCATCGGCATTCGGTGCCGCTTCGTAGGCAGCCAAGGCCGCACTGCGAAGCTCAGGCAAGAGAGCGAGAGACTTCTTCATCAGAACGTCATGTTGCTTGACGAGTTCCC
>JASLRF010000591.1 GCA_030744095.1 Pirellulaceae bacterium
ACCGACGCAGTGATCGCGATCTGATTCGGAGCTTGATTACGATGAGCGGTGCGGTGATCGACGCCGAAGTTCACGACGACGGTTCGGTCGAAGGTGAACTTTCCAGCAGCACCCGGTACCTTGTCCGCGGTGATCGTCCGACGGAAGGCAGCGACAGCAAAACACTGGCCGCCTACGGAAGCATGATTGGAAAGGCCAGCGAATACGGGGTCGAGATTATTCCGATTGACAAACTGCTCAGCTGGATGGGCTACAACCCGGAAGTTCGCACACTCGGCCTCGGCAAAAACGCTGATCCGTCCCAGTTCAAAATCCCACCAGCTGAAGGAAGGGCTGGTGAATCATCGGGCAACGTCTCAGGAAAATTCCGCGAGCGGCAGCCACCGCAACGCGGCAAGGATGACTCCTCCTACAAATAGCCCAACGGCACAACCAAAGTAGTAGGCACACTCTGTGTGCCGTTCGCCGCTGCGGCACAGGGAGTTGCTTCTACTTGGTTGGATCGGTCTCCTCGCGAAACAAGGTTTCGTGCAACTTGGCGGCGCGAAGGCGTTGCCTTTTCCGCAGACCCTCCAAACGTTCAGGCTCGAATCGTTCGGGTTCCACGAACAGGCGTGCCGGCACCACAACGCCTTGCTGCCGGGCCACGACGATCAACAATCGCCGATCAGGCCAGCACAGCCGATGCGCCCGACATAGCTCGCGAAACAAGCTGCGATGATTGTGATAACCGCCTGACTCTCTCAGGCGCAAGTGGCAAGACACCATCCAGACAAGCACGATCGCAAATGCCAAACCCGCGACCACGAAGAACATAGTCATCCAATCCAGTCCACCCCCTCCATTCTGAAATCGGTCACCCAAGTTTGAGACTCTTCCTTGAGCAATCAGGTCGATCGTCGATGTCGAGATCCGGGGCGTGCCGATTTGTTGGTCTATTCCGCTCATGCCGGCATCTCCGATTCGGGCGTCGATGGGAAGGGAACATCTTCGCCAAGCGACATGTCCACAATTCCCGTCTGCCTGGCCGCGAACATCTGCAGAGCTTGTTCGGCAGCCTCTTTGACGGCTGTCGAACGGTCCATCAGCAGGTCGCGTAAGGCGGCTCGCGTGCGCTGCGTATCGCAGCACGCCATAGCCTTCACGGCAGCGCCCCGGATAGTCTGATTCGGCGAGGTACTCAGTGCGGTAATCTGGCTGTCCAAGTCTCCCACCGCGTCCATCGCGATGGCCATGTCGATCGCTCGTAATTGTCGATTCTGCGCCCCCGACTTGAATTCGTTGGCCAGCCGGTGCACAGCATCGGCATCAACTCGCTTGACAAGTGTACCGGTGGAGGCTTGCACCGCTTCGTCCAATGTATCGAAGGCGGCCAGGTAACGATCGAAAGTAAACTCGGACAAACACTCACGCAGCGCCTCACGAACTACTTCGTGTGGACTCTCCAGCAACTGAATCAAGCGAGGTAGAGCCCCAGGCGCACCGGTATCGCGCATGTGGCCGACAACGGTGGCCTGCACCATTGGGTCGTCGTCGTCTGACAACTCAAACAACAATTCCTGCGACTCGGGACTGTCAAACTGTGGCAAAACGCTCGCAGCCGCACGGCGCCCCTCGGGCTGCCCCGAGTAAATGATGAACTGAATCACCTCAAATGCATCCGAACGATCCATCGAAGAGGCCATCACAAGCGCGACGAGTCCGGATTGCTCGATTCCATTGAGCGCCAGCAGGCCGCTCAGGTCACTGTTGAGCCATTCAAAGACGGTAATTCTCTTCAGATTCTCTCCGATGTTGAAAGTCAAATCGTCGTTGATCTTCTTGAGGAAGCATCGCAGGAATGAAATGTCGTTCCGACACGAGATCGCTTTGCGGCATGGTGCCGGGGTGTGCAAAGAATCCAGGTAGTTTAGCAGCAGGCGAATCACGCCCAACCTTGGGCTGTTGGCTAACAGGTTGCAGGCAGTATGAAACACCCTGGCGTTGGAGTGCCTTAAGATCCCACGGAGGGCGGAATTCTCGCACGTCGCAAGCACCAGAAATGCCTCGACAATTTCCCACCTCTGGTGTAGTTCGAACCGATTGATTGATGTTTCTAGAACACCGACAACAAACCGGCGGACGATGTGGGGATCTCTGCGATTACGATAGTCGCGCGGGTTCGCCAGTTCGTCATTGAGCAAATCCGCCAGAGCCAGGATCGCCCCTGCTGCTTTGTCTTGATTCGGATTGTGCGGATCTTCGGCGGCGGTGACCAGCACTGACATGAGATCGTATTCGGACAATCGCAACACGGCATCGCATCCGTTGGCACCCAATTGCTCGTCTGGACTGAGAAGGGCACCTCTCACGGCTTCGGTGAACCGCGCCCCTGAGTCAACCAGAATCGTCTTCGCACGTTCATTGAACGTGTGCCAGCGGAGAAGCAACTCGTGGTGAAGGCGAAGACTGCGACGCTCGGTGACGGCGTGTAATGCGGTGAACTTGATGTCGCTGCGTACCGAGCAAAGTGTCTCGAGCAGAAGGTCGGATGCCGCTTCGTTTTTTGTCGCAGCCATTAGATCAAATGTTGTTTTCAAACCGCTTGACATCGGTCCACCGATTCTCCAAGAAAAGACCAAGACACCCCTTCTCATCGAGATCGGCGACGCGTTCGATGGAGTTGCGTCTGATTCGGAAAACCTGACCGAAGACGGTAAGGCACGCTAATCCAAACCGTTTTCCCGTTTTAATCAGACCCCGCACGCAGTAGAACCGAAACAATCGTTGCCGCCGGCACTCGGGAATCAACGGGCGGTTAGCCGCGAAGCCACGACGGTCCTTCGCCGGACAACGGGAGTTCGATGACGTCGACGCTGTGGATCGCCGGTTGCTGCAAGACTTCCTCGATCGCTTCGGCGGGGGGGACTTCGTCCAAATTCAAAACGCCAATGGACGCACCGCCCGGATTATCGCCGGCACGACCAACCGCCATTTGCGCGATATTGACGTTGTGGCGACCAAAAATCGTGCCCACAACTCCGATAATTCCAGGGACATCGTCGTGTGTAAAAACCAGAAGATTGCCATCGAGGTAGGCCTCGAGGCGGTACTGGCCAAGTCGCACCAACCGAGGCATGTTGTTGCCGAACAAGGTTCCACTGGCAACATATGCGCGGCCATCGGCGACGATCTCCGCCCGCACTGACGAGCGAAACGCTCCCCTATCGCTCCGCGACTGTTCCACCAGCTCAATTCCTCGCTCACGCAACAGCACCTGGGCGTTGACGATGTTAGCCTCTTCGTCTAGCGCACGTTCGAGCAAGCCGGCGCAGAAGGCCGACGTCAAGAGCCGAGTATCTTTGTCCGTAATCTCGCCACGATATTCCAACGTGCATACGGAAGCACCGCCAGGGTGCCATTGGGCCAACAACAAGCCCAGGCGATACGCCACATTCAAATGTCCCCGCAAGGAACTCAACACTTTGGGATCTATAGCAGCCGTATTGACCGCGTGCCGAACTTCGCCGCTGGTGAGAAAGTTGACGAGCAGTTCCACTGCTTCGATCGCTACCTGCGTCTGCGCTTCTTCGGTGCTGGCCCCCAAATGTGGCGTGCACAACGCGCCAGGCAACTGAAACAAGGGGCTGTCCGTGCAGGGTTCGTTCTCGTAAACATCCAGCGCCACGCCAGACAGCTTACCAGTCTTCAACCCTATCTGGAGTGCCGCTTCGTTGTAGATCCCACCGCGAGCGCAGTTGATCAACCGCGCACCTTGCTTTAGCTGATCCAACTGGTCGACATCGATCAGGTTCTTGGTTTCAGGGGTCAGCGGTGTATGAACGGTCAGGTAATCCAAACGCGGCAGCATCTCGGCAACATCGTCAACGTATTCCACACCCAACTTCGCGGCTTGTTCGGCCGAGAAGAAAGGATCGTAACCGATCACGCGCATTTCAAAGGCAAGTGCTCGCTTGGCAACCTCTTGCCCAATCCGTCCCAATCCCACAATGCCCAACGTCTTATCAGCCAATTGGGCGCCCATGTACGCGCCACGGTTCCATTTGCCCTCGACCAAACTCCGATGGGCCGGAGCGATGTTGCGCGACAGCGCCATCATCAGTGCAAAAGTGTGTTCGGCCGTGCTGAGCGTGTTGCCGGAGGGCGTGTTCATGACGACAATACCACGTCGCGTCGCCGCAGGTTTGTCGATGTTGTCTGTGCCAACGCCGGCACGGACAATCGCCTTCAACTGCCGATTGCCTTCCAGCGAATCGAGGGTGATTCTGACTCCGCTCCGACAAATCGCTCCGTCGTACTCGGCCAATGCCGCTCGCAGGTCATCACCTTTGAGGCCGGTGCGGACATCGAATTCGATACCTTGGGCTTGCTCGAGAAGCTCTAGGCCTTCTTCGGCCAGCTTGTCCAAAACGATAACACGATCCATATTCTTCTCGCTCACCTTGTTCAGCGGTTTGCGTGGCGGTCACGGAATTCGTTCATGAACTGACGCAACACATTCACACCCGCGTCGGTCATGGCGTTATAAATCGAAGCTCGGATGCCACCGACACTTCGGTGACCTTTCAAAGCATCCAAATGATGCTCGGCCGCTTCACTTAGGAACTGGCTCTGCAGGTCATCATTGGGTAAACGAAAAGTGACGTTCATCAACGAGCGACAATCGGGTTGGGCATGTCCCTGATAGAAACCATCGCTGGCGTCAACAACGTCGTACAACCGCTTCGCCTGGTCCTGATTTCGCGACAGCATAGCGGAAAGACCGCCGATCTCCTCTTCGAGCCATTTTGCGATCAGGCCGAACAGGTAAATGCCGAAGGTGGGAGGTGTATTCCACAACGAATTTGCATCCACGTGCAACCGGTAGTTCAGGTAGCCTGGCAAGGCGTCCTTACTACGCTGGAGCAGGTCGTCGCGGATAATCACCACCGTCAGCCCGGCCAAACCGGCGTTCTTCTGGGCACATGCGAAGATCAGGCCATATCGCGAAACATCCACAGGCCGTGACAGGAAATCCGACGACATATCACAGACGACAGGCACATCGCCCCAGTCAAAATCTTCCTGGAATTGAACACCCTGAATTGTCTCGTTCGATGTCAGATACAAATAGGACGCGTTGGCATCGAGGGACACATCGGCGGGGGCCGGCAGTCGATCGTAGTTTGTCGCGGCACCGTCCCATACGACCTTCGTCGCGCCTGCCTTGACGGCTTCGGACAGTGCGTTCTTTCCCCAGGCCCCGGTCAGCAGATAATTCGCGACAAGACCTTTGCCCATCAAGTTCATCGGCACCATCGAGAACTGCAGTCGCGAACCGCCCTGCATGAAGAGCACGCGGTAGTTTTCCGGAACGCCTAACAAGCGCCGCAACCGTTGCTCGGCCTTGGCCATGACTTCGCCAAATTGCGAACTTCGATGGCTGATTTCCATCACTGAAGCACCACAACCGGGCATCGACAACAGCTCCTTCTGAGCCTGCTGAAGCACGCACAACGGGATCGC
>JASLRF010000592.1 GCA_030744095.1 Pirellulaceae bacterium
TTTGGGTTGTATTTTGAAACTGGACAGGGAGCGGACTTCACCAATGGCCACAGTCACGGTTTCGACATGGTCATGCACGAATCCCGCAAGTATGGTTTCGCGCGGGCCCTGACCCGACAAGTTTCGCGGGCGCGACGCGCGGCTGGGCATCCCACGGATCCCTGGGTGCACCTGAACGATGTTGCCGGGTTCATTGGTCCGGAGGTCTTCCGCACACGCCAACAGCTCGTGCGCTGCTGTCTGGAAGACATTGTAATGGGCAAGCTTCACGGGTTGTGCATCGGCCTGGACGTGTGCTCGACACTGCACATGGACATTTCACTCGATGATCTCGACTGGTGCCTGGACCAGATCATGCCGGCCAACCCCGCCTACCTGATGGCCTTGCCCACAAAGATCGACCCGATGCTCGGATATCTGACAACGGGGTATCAGGACCATGTCCGATTGCGTGAAACGTTCGGATACCGCATCAACGACCCGATGTGGAAGTTCTTTCAGAAACTGGGCGTCATCGACCGAACCGGCCAACGGACCGATCATTTTGGCGACCCGCTTTGGGTGTTCCTGCAATACCGCCGCCGCGCAGGCGATGCGAGACGTGACCAGGAGATCCTCGAAGAAGGCCGACAGCAACTTGCCGATGTACGCGGGCGGGGATTGTTTGTTGCCGAGGGTCATGGCGATCGATCGTGGGACCTGCAACCAAGACTGCAAAGCGACATTCACCGCATTTACAACGATGCGAAACTCAGCATCTGGGCAGAACTGAATCAGGAATTCATCGCCACGATTCCAAACGTACTGCCACTGGCAACGCGATCCTCGAACCGAACTGACTACATATTGCATCCCACAACCGGCGAGCAACCGGACGAGACTTCAATCGGGACGCTTCGCAGACTTCGCGGGCAGCAGGCAGGGCGGTTTGACGTCCAGATTGTGATCTCGGATGGATTGAATGCCCTGGCGATCATGGAAGAAGGTCACCTAGCCCCGTTTCTAAGAACGTTGCGGAGCAACCTTGGCCGTCAGGGCATCCGCGTTTCACCCGGAAATCTAGTTTTGACTTCAGGCCGAGTGCGAGCTGGTTATCGTATCGGCGAAATTCTATTCGCCGGGCTCAAGGGGCCACGAGCAATCCTGCATGTCATCGGCGAACGGCCCGGCACCGGTCATCGTACATTTTCCACGTACATCACCGCGCCGGCTGGTGATATTTGGGGTCGGGACGGCACCGTGGATCACAACATCACGAAGGTCGTTTCCGGGGTCGCCACAACCGCTTTGAAACCAGCGACCGGAGCGGAAGAGGTTGTCCGATTACTTGGCATGATGATCGATCCGACAGCCAAACCAATCGCCCCAAACGACTAATGACCGTTCGAGGAATTACTGTCCGATAGTCGCCTTTCGCTCCGCGAAAGGAGCGTGCTTTCGCGGAGCGAAAGACGACAATAGAAGATCGAACACTGCTAATGACCGTCAGATGTGGCAGACCGGCCCACAACGTGTTGCTTCATGCAAACGCCCCGCTTTGCGGGGCAAGCCACGGCCCATGGCCGTGGTCGATTACTGGAGGTGTGTCAATGTTTGCCTTTTTCGGTATGCCAGGCTACATCGAATTATTGATCATCGGAATGCTTGGGCTCGTCTTAGTGGGAGCCCCGTTGTTCGTCGTCGTCATCGTGCTCTTGGCCAACCGAGGACAACAACAGACTACGGAATGTCCAAAATGCGGCAAGGTATCGCCACAGTCTGGCTTCTGTCCGCACTGCGGCGCTAAGTCGACGAAAGAAGACTGAGTTGTGGCCCTGCCAAAACACTGACCCAACGATCACTGCTAGTCAGGCGCGGCTTCGGCATGGCAACCATTGTGAACACACTGCTTGGGCCTTACATGACCGGCTCTCCATCTGTACCATCTCCGTCCACCGTCCCCGTATATTCGGGGCGATCCAGCGAGTTGGTGCAGTCGATGAAGAGCCAGCACGTAGCGCTCATGAGGTACATGATCCCCACCATTATGAAAACCGGTTCATAGTGGACGATCTTGGTGAGTTTACCAGCAACATCACTCTGCGTGGCGTAGCGGTCGAGTAGGAATCCACCAAGTAGTGGTGTTACGACACCGCCCACGCTGCCGGCACTGTTGATGATGCTGAAAACGGTCGCTGAATAGCGGCCGCCCATGTCGGTCGACGTTCCCCAGACGGTCGGTTGTGACCAGTCGCTGAAGAATTTTGTGGCAAACAGCAATGATGCCCCAACCATTGGCTCCGGGTGGGTGATTGACAGGTAAAGGCAGACGCAGGCAATCGTTTTGCCGGAGAAACCAACGATCGAACGAGACAGCCGACGGTTTGCTGTCACGGCAATCAGGCCGTCGTTGATAAAGCCTCCAGCGATGCCGCCCAGCGCCCCGCCCCAGAGTGGAACGCTGGCCAGCAGGCCAAGGACGAACTTGTCAGAAACGTTTCGGGCCTCAATGAAGTAACTGGCCATGATTGCCGAATAGACGTAATCTGCTCCCGCGTTCATGAACTGCTGTACAATGAAGACCAGCAGGCTGCGATTGCGGACTGCCCTCCGGAAAGGAAGTACGCGTGGACCGTCCTGGCTGTCCGGTTCGCCTTCTCGAATCAGGTCGACTTCCGCCTGGTTCGCGGCAGGGTCTTCTTCGGGCCGATTGCGACAGATCCTGTAGAACAGGAACGCAAATGCGAGGCCGACCGACGATAGGATGAAGAGCGAAGATCTCCACGACAGCCCAACGCCCAACATCGCCCCAAAGATTACCGTCGACACTGCTCCACCGCTGCGTCCGAAAAAGCTCGCGATCAGGCCCTGCAGTGCCGTTCGTCCCTTGAGTGGAAACCAAAGCCGAGTCACTTTCGCCAGCGATGGATAGCATCCTGACTGGGCAGCCCCGAACGCCAACCGGGATGCACCAAGGCCATTCAAGCTTCCTGTCAGCCCCACCGTCGGCAATGCGAGCGACCAGAGCGCGATGATGATCCCCAAGAACATGTGCGGGCCGAAAAAGTCACAGACGATTCCACCGGGAATCTGTCCGAGCGCGTACGTCACGTTGAACAGCGTGTACAGCCCCTCCAGTTGCGTTTCGCTGAATTCGTATTCGGCTTTTAGCTCGGGCCGCACCATCACCCAGGTGTATCGATGCAGATACAGCATGAACGAGGTGCCGGCGGCGAGCAAGAAAATGACCCGGCGTCGTCTTGTTGGGGTTTCGGCGGTAAGGTGTAGGTCTGCAGTTTCCAAAATCGAAACCTCCAGCCGGGGGCAGGCTTGCCAGAATCAGGTCCCCAAGTTAAGACATCCCAATGAAGATTGCATCCATTCGGACCCACATTGTTGGCGAGATCCGTCCATTCCTGTTCGTCGTTGTCGAAACCGACGACGGGATTCAGGGCATCGGCGAAGCCGGGATCACTTGGCGTGAACAGGCAGTGGCGGGCTACATCGAGGCGCTTGCACCGTCGTTGATTGGCGAAGATCCGCGACGGATCGAGCATCTGTGGCAGGTCATGCTGCGGGGCGGCTTCTTTCCCGGCGGACGGATCGGCGCGGCAGCAATCAGCGCGATCGACATTGCGTTGTGGGACATCAAGGCCAGGTCACTTGGCGTCCCGGTGTACGAACTACTGGGCGGACTCGTTCGCGATCGTGTCTCCTGCTACCCGCACGTGGCTGACAACGCCTTCGACGTTATGATCGACGATTGCCGAAAGTTCGTGGCCGGCGGCTGGCGTTTCGTTCGCTTCAACCTCCCGTCGCAGGGCGATCAGCTCGAACCCCGAGAATCTGTCAGGCAAGGAGTCGACCTTGTTGCGGGAGTGCGTGAGGCCGTTGGTCCGGACGTGGGC
>JASLRF010000593.1 GCA_030744095.1 Pirellulaceae bacterium
TGGTCGCCCCAGTGGTTTGACGCCAAGCGACCGCGTCGCACTCGTGATCGATCTACTGCAAACGAACGCAACTGTCTCGCTCAATGACCAAAAACTCGAGCCGTTGCCGATGGCCAACTCGACCGAACCAACCACCGCGACGGACGCGAAGGCCCTGGTTCGCCTCGATGTGTCATCATGCCTCCAGGACAGAAATCGGCTATCCATCGAGCTCGACCTGTCTGACAGCCCGACTGCCTCCAAAACCATTCGTGACGTGTGGCTGGAGATCTTCGTTGGAGATCGATAGCGCGGTGGCAGGATGATTGCCAGGCATCTTCCGACGAACTACGCTGGAAGGCCTGAGTTGGACATTCGGCTGCACCGGAAACGCACGACCACGCCACGCTGACACCCCCATCTGACAATGTGAAGACGGCCGATAACACTTCAATACAACACCAAACAACTGCCAGGACAATGCGATGAAGATCAGCCCCCACAATTTCCTCTACCACGAAGTGTTCGTCGTCTGCAGCCTTCTGGCTGTCGCCTGCGGTGTCGAAACGAAACCTGTTGCTGTGGATTTGGGATCCGTCGCGGCCAAACCAGGCGTTGCTGACACACCTGTGGCTCCGACACAACCTGCCACGACCCAGCCAACCACAGTCGAGGCGAAGACTCCCGTACCCACGTCCGCCACCGAAACGCAGCGTCCCGTTGCAGAAGCGCCACGACCACTGACCGACGAAGAACTGACTGCTGGTTGGATTTCACTTTTCGATGGTGAGACGCTGTTTGGGTGGCAGCCACGGACCGATGCCAACTGGCGTGTTGAGGCGGGCGCCATCGTGGTGGACGATGGTACCAATGGATTGCTCACTACGACAACGAGGTTTGCCGACTATGTCTTGAAAATCGAATTCCGCAGTGCCGTGGGAACCAACAGCGGGATCTTTCTACATACCCCCGCTACGCCGAAAGATCCCGCCTCGGATTGCTATGAACTGAACATCGCCGACAGCACCAACGCGTTTCCCACGGGCAGTCTGGTCAAGCGGGCCAAAGCCGAAGGCAACTTTGATAGCCAGGAGTGGCAATCCTACGAAGTGACCGTCGCGGGCGACCAGATTGTGGTTGTACTGGACGGCAAGCAGGTCCTCGAATACAAAGACCCAAAACCTTTGCAACGCGGCATGATCGGCCTTCAATTGAATGAAGGCAAAGTGGAATTCCGCAATATCAAACTCCGCCCTACCGGGCTGAACGCCGCATTCAACGGAAAAGACCTGACCGGCTGGACGGAATATCCAGAGATGGCCAGCAAGTTCACTGTTTCGTCGGAAGGCACGCTGGACGTACGCGACGGCAAGGGGCAGTTGGAAACAAAACAGTCCTATGGCAACTTCGTTCTGCAGCTGCAATGTATGACCAAAGCAAAGCACTTGAACTCTGGTATCTTCTTTCGCTGCATCCCCGGCGACGTCATGATGGGCTATGAGTGCCAAATCCAGAACGGATTCAACAATGGCGATCGACGCCAACCGATGGACTGTGGCACTGGCGGAATCTTTCGCCGCCAAAATGCCAGACTCGTCGCGGCTGACGACCTGACTTGGTTTCATCAGACGCTGATCGCTGACGGATCACACTTCGCCGCGTGGGTCAACGGCTACCAGGTAAGTGACTGGGTGGACGAGCGAAAGCCGCACGAGAATCCTCGCAAGGGCTTGCGGATTGAACCAGGCACAATGATGATCCAAGGCCATGACCCAACGACGGACATTTCATTCCGCGACATTAAGGTCGTCGAGTTACCTCACGCCGCGCAACCCTGAAACACTGCGAGACAATAGGAAGATTGGGGGGCAACCGGCAATGTGATTCTGGGGTTGAAGAAGAATGGTCGCCTGGCGTGATAGTCGTTGATCGCTGCGATCAATACGTTTGGTTCGCGGAGCGAACCACGACAATCAGGCTCAACAACCCTAGTTCTCAGTCTTGACAGAGCGCTAGTTCTTGTGCCTATGGGCGGTTAGTTGCCATCACCTTCAAGAATCTGTTTCTTGCCGTCCTGAGTTCCGCCGCCCTTTGTGATCTTTTTCACAAGGCCGAATGAGATTGACGAGCGGTTGATCACGCGGTTATTGTGAGATCCAGGCAAATCGATGAAACGCGCTACGTCATAAATCTATGGCGCACTTATCTTCTCGCACATCGGCTTGTTCGCTTGACGAATTGGATAATCTGCTGACGTAAAACGGGTTCATTCGAAACCATTTCGCCGCAGCTCAAAAATGTCCGGCCTCGAAAGGACGATCCGGTGCAGTTACGCCAGATCCTCAAAACCAAGGGCAGCGAAGTTCTCACGATTGAGCCCACGGCATCGTTAGCCGACGTTGTACAAAAACTGGTCGAGAACCGTTGTGGCTCGCTTGTCGTCTGCAACGGTGAAACCATGGTTGGAATCATTTCCGAACGCGACATCCTGATCGCAGTGGCCGAAGTCAACGAACCGTTAGTTGAAATCACGGTGCAGCGACGGATGACGAGCGACGTGATCACCGGCTCGCCAGACGACACCGTTAGCAACATTATGGGTCTGATGTCAGAGAAACGTATTCGCCATTTGCCGATTTTGGACAACAAGAATCTGGCCGGCATGATTTCGATCGGCGACATCGTAAAGGCGCAATACCAGCAGCTAACGATGGAAAACCACTACTTGAAGAACTACATCCAAAGCTAGCGTAACTTGTTGAACCGCTTCGATTGCGGTGTGCGCCGCACGCACCCTACGTGTTGATTGTGCGCAGTTCTCTTGGCAAGAGAAAATGCACTTCCTCGTCGCGAATCGAACGTAGTTCGACGGTGGCGCCGAATTTCTCTTCAAGAAACTCAATACAGCCTTGAACGACGGATTCCGGTGCACTCGCTCCGGCCGTTATGAGTACGGTTTCATCACCCGTGAACCAGGCCAGATCGATGTCGCAGGCACCGTCAATCAAGTGGGCGGCGACATTGCGTTCAATCGCGAGTTCGCAGAGCCGCTGGCTGTTTGAACTGTTCTGACTGCCGAGCACCAGCACAACGTCGGATTCTTCGGACAGTAGATGCACGGCTTCTTGTCGGTTCTGGGTCGCGTAGCAGATATCGGCCTTCGGAGGCGATTGAATCTGCGTGAAGCGACTTTCCAAGCAGCGGATAATTCGATTCGCATCGTCAACTGACAACGTTGTTTGGGTCAAGTAAGCGACCATCGATTCGTCCGCGATCTGAAGTTGATCGACATCTTCCGGGGTCTCCACCAGCACGATCGCTTCAGGTGCCTCCCCCATCGTACCGACAACTTCGTCATGCCCCTCATGCCCGATCAGGATGATCGAATACCCCTCCTTGGCATACCGTACTGCTTCCAGGTGCACTTTGGTGACGAGTGGGCAGGTGGCATCGATTGCATACAATTTCCGCCGGCGCGCCACTCGACGTACCTCGGGCGACACACCGTGAGCGGAGAACAGGAGCGTAGCGCCTTCAGGCACTTCTTCTAGCGTGTCGACAAAAACGGCACCTTTTTCGCGAAACGCGTCGACGACATATTTGTTGTGAACGATTTCGTGGTAAACGTAAACCGGCGCGCCAAACGAGTTGATCGTCAAGTCCAAGCTCTCGATGGCCATATTGACGCCGGCACAGAATCCCCGCGGGCTGGCCAGGATGATCTTCATATTATTTCACCTACTTGAGGTGACTCATGATCACACATGTCGCATTTCTTCGTCGAATCGGACCTGTAGCAGGCCAAGACCCAGTTCACATACGAAGGACTAACTCAACACTTCTGTCACGACACGACCGTGCACGTCCGTGAGTCGAAAGTCGCGGCCTTGAAACTTGAAGGTTAGCTGGCGATGGTCGATACCCAGACAGTGCATCATTGTGGCGTGCAGATCGTGAACATGCACGGGATCCTGATCGATGTTATAGCCAAACGCATCAGTTCGGCCGTAAGTGACTCCAGGCTTGATGCCGCCACCGGCCATCCAAATCGTAAAGCAACGTGGATGATGATCGCGACCGTAGTCGACGGCGGTCAGCTTGCCTTGGCAATAGACAGTTCGTCCAAACTCGCCGCCCCAAACCACCAAGGTTTGATCCAGCAACCCGCGTTGCTTGAGATCAGAAATGAGCGCCGCCGATGCCTGATCGGTGTCTTGGCACTGATGCCGAATCCCATCGGGCAACTTTGTATGCTGGTCCCAACCACGATGGAAAAGTTGGACGAAGCGGACTCCGCGTTCGACCAACCGGCGGGCCAACAGGCAATTTGCCGCGTAGCTACCTGGTCGCTTGGACTCTGGACCATACAGTTCGAATGTCTTCTCCGACTCGCTCGCGACATCCGTCAATTCCGGCACGGACGTTTGCATCCGGTAGGCCAGTTCGTATTGCGCGATCCGGGTGGCGATCTCTGGATCACCATACTCTTGCAAGCCAGGCTGATTCAGTTCGGCGAGATCGTCCAGCAACCGGCGGCGCGACCTGTCGGAGACGCCGGTGGGATTCGAGAGGTAAAGTACGGGATCGCCGACCGATCGAAACTTGACACCCTGGTATCGAGTCGGCAAAAATCCGCTGCCCCACAGACGATCGTAGAGCGGTTGGCCCGCCTTGCCGCTACTCTGCGAAACCATCGCCACAAACGTGGGCAGATCCTGATTCATCGATCCCAAACCGTACGACACCCACGCGCCCATGCTGGGTCGTCCAGCCAACTGAGCGCCGGTCTGAAAAAATGTAACGGCCGGATCGTGGTTGATCGCCTGCGTGTGCATTGACTTGATAAAGCAGAGTTCGTCGGCCACGTGAGCGGTGTGCGGCAATAGTTCGCTCAGCCGCGCACCACTTTTGCCGTGCTGGGCGAACTTGAACATACTGGGCGCAACGGGGAATCGATCTTGCGTAGCCGTCATCCCGGTCAATCGCTGACCTTGGCGAACGGAATCCGGCAAGTCGACGCCACGCTGTTCAGACAGTTTCGGCTTATGATCGAACAGGTCGAGCTGCGAGGGGGCACCCGATTGGAACAAGTAAATGACATTTTTTGCTTGTGCCGTGAAATGCGGAAGGCCAGGAAGTGCGCCCCACGCGGCAGGCCCTTCACCGGTGATATCGCCCCCGGCAGCGGATCGGGTTTCACGGGCAAGTATCGTAGAAAGGGCGGTGGCTCCCAGGCCCAACTGGCTCAGGAACGCTCGGCGCGATGGACTCGATTCGGACTGTTCGTGCGATATCATGCTTGCTCCGGGAGGGACTTCACCATTCTAAGCTGATGCATTGCGGCCTGCCAATCATACCGTGGCACCAGCGACACAGGGCTGCCTGGGTTCGAATCGGCAAGCCGTTATACTGAAAGGCCGAATCGAGTGCCAACGGCAACCGGTCCAAGCTGGTCTTTACGCCGCCCGTCCTACTCGGTTGTAGAATCATATCGCTTTTTAACCTCATTCACTGACCTGGGGCGATTCCCAACGCAATGGCATTTGATGCACCTTTTTATCGCTGGCGTCCACACCCCTGGCACGGACTCGATCCCGGCCCTGATCCTCCGCGCGTGGTCCACGCATTTATCGAATTGACTCCGTTCGATTTGATTAAATTCGAAGTCGACAAAGTCACGGGCTATTTACGCGCCGATCGTCCGCACCGCAGTTCCTCACAGCCACCGACGCTGTATGGATTCGTCCCACAAACCTGTTGTGGTCGTCGCGTCA
>JASLRF010000594.1 GCA_030744095.1 Pirellulaceae bacterium
CTGATCGGGCTCGCCTGGACCGTGTGGGTGATTGATGGCGCGGGGCAACGGCGGGAGCGACTACGGCGCATCGCCGCGAACTCGTCGGCGATTCTTGACGACTTTCCAAGCCAAGCCACGAAGTCGCTACCGCAGTTTCGCACCAACAATCCACTCGACCCGCAGGCCTGGTACTACGGCCGCCGCAATTCCAAGGTGAATCAGTCGATCGCGGCACTTGGTACCTACTCGCTGTTGTTTCTGCTGGTATTCCTTTTCTTTTCACAAGTCAGCGGATGCCGTGAACTTTACGAAATGCCGGCCGGTGGCGGCCAGCAGAAGGCGCTGGCGCAGAAGGTCAAGGTGCAGAAGATCATCAAGAAGAAGTTTGTTGTCAATCCTTTCAGCGCAATCAGTTTCAAAGTTCCGCCGATCGACGAAGTCAAACTGCAGCTGACTGAAGTCACCGAACATGCCTACACCGTTGGTTATGGGGCTGGCGCCGGGGCCGGCTTCGCTGGCGGCACGCAACAAGGGCAGGTGCGTTTTATTCGGCTTGAGTATGGTGGTGGTGATTGGGATCAGGATTTTGGGATCGGTGCGGATGTAAACATGTTGATCGAGTACGGAATTCGTACGAAACAAAAAGTCGCCAAACGGACGGAATCGCGGACGATCTCTCAGCTGAAGAGTTTTCCACCGGAAAAAAGCCCGCCACTGGTCTACTTGACCGGCCAGCGCAACATTTCGTTGTCGGATAGCGAAATCAAGGTGCTGCGCGATTACCTGATGGAAAAACGAGGCATGATTTTTGGCGACAACGGTGGGAGCGGCCATTTTCACAATCAGTTTGTCGGCATGATGCGACGGGTCCTTCCCAGCGTCCGCCCCACGCGGATCCCATTGGACGACATTGTCCACCGGATTCCGTATCAGATTCCGTTTCTACCGTACGTGGCACCCCATGGTGGCAAGAATGCGTTGGGCTGGCGTGTCGATGGACGACTGGTTTGCTATTATCACCCAGGCGACATTGGCGACGCCTGGACCGATGATCACTCGGGCGTCGCGCCGGAGATCTACGAGTCCTGTTACCAGCTCGGAACCAATATCATCTTTTACGCACACACGGAGTACAGCAAATGGCTGATGTCCCGACAAAAGCGCGAATGATTCCGCAAGAACACGACGGGCGACTTTTCTTGGCTCTCCGGCGACAGGTCTCCATGATGTGCCTGGCTGCCGTCGGATTCATGGTGGGGGCAAGCTGCGCCCAGGCCGAACGACTGGATGAGCTGTCCTTGGAGCGCTGGAAGGAACTCCGCGAAGTCGAACGGTACCAGTTGAACATCGCCGAAAAATACTATCGGGAAAAAAACTGGAAGGTGGGGCTGGCCGAATATGAGAAGTTCTTGACATTGTACGAACGTAGCGTAGGAGCGCCCTATGCACAGCTCAAATGGAGCCTCTGTCAGGTCCAACTCCGTAAGCAGAACACGGCGATCAAGGAGGGCTTTCAATCGGTTATCGACTACTGGCCGGATGCGCCCCAGGCGATTGCGGCAGCCTATTTCATCGGCCATGCCTACAAAGAGATGGGCGAGGTTCGTAAGGCGAAAAAGGCCTACCAATCCGTCTTGACCGATCACCCGCAACATCTGGCCGCCGTGCTGGCGTCAGTCGATCTTGTGGATCTCACGATGATCGACGGCGACATTGATACACGTGTTGTGCTTTGGAAGCAGCTGACGTTTGAAATGCCACGCACGCGAGACTCCAAGAACCACTGCCAGACGGCCTCGCGATACCTGGCAGCCCATGGATTCGAATTTGGTGCATTTGATGACGCAGTCAAGGCTTTGGCGACGACCTATTCCGACGAGCAACTGGCCGCACAAGTCGCCAACGTCGTGCGAGCACCGATCGATCGCCTCGTCGCAGACGAAAAACGTCGCGCTCAGGGCGAACAGTTGGCCGACCGCGCGGCGGGTTGGTTGCGTGGTCAAATCCCGCCATCGGGCACGACCGATGTCGAAAAACAAGCGGCCCGCCAACATTGGTATTTCGTTGCCGACGTGCAAGTGGCCTCGCGGCGGGCAGATAAGGTCGCCGCGACGTACGACCAGATTGTGTCCACCTTCGGGGCCGACGACGAAACCTTGGGCCGCTACGCTAACTGGTATAAGTCGATAGAGAAATACGACGAAGCCCGTCGGCAATACGCCCGGTACAAAGACAAGATTGAAGGGCAAAACCAGACCGCTTACAGTTTTCGCCAACAGGGGAATTATGACGCGGCCGTCGTGGCCTATCAAAGCAACGTCGCGCGCGATGTCGAGAATCCCGTCCGGTGGCACCAGGAGATCGCAGCGACATACCGCAGCGCGCGGAAATATGCCGAAGCGATCGGGGTCTACCAACAGCTTTTGAAGACAGACGCTAAGGATGCGGAAAAGTGGCTCTGGGCACTGGCAACGACCTATCGTGACGCGGGCAAGCACAAAGATGCAATCGGCCACTTTCGCCAGTGCAACAATTTTCCGAACAACTACTCAGAAATGGCAGCTTGCCATCGAGCGATGAAGGATTACAAGGAAGCGATCATCCTGTACGGTCAGATTGTCGGCGGCGCGCCGCAATCCGCCCCTTGGGCGATGTTGCAAATTGGCTATACACAAGAGCAAGCTGGAAACAAAGAACTTGCGATCAAGTCCTTTCAACAAGTTTGCAAGAGCTACCCAAAGGCCTCGTATGCCAGCCAGGCACACGCGCATCTTCAGAATAAATACAAAATCACTGTCACGCTGGGCGGCGGGACTGACAAGTAACGATTAACAACCCCGTTCACGCGCTCTAGCTGTGAAGGGGCATTGACAGCCACACCAACCGGAGTCGTCTTCATGTTGCGCACCTGCTGTTTGCTGTTGCTAGTTTGCTTGGCCGTCGAATCAACCGCGCGGGCCAAGCAACGTCCCAATGTGCTGTTCATTGCCATCGACGACCAGAACGACTGGATCGGTTGTCTCGACGGTCATCCGCTGGTGAAGACGCCACACATCGACAATTTGGCGTTGCGCGGCACCGTATTCACCAACGCCCATTGCCAGGCACCGCTGTGTAATCCATCACGGACGAGTTTGATGACGGGATTGCGGCCATCGACCACGGGCATCTATGGCCTGGCACCGTGGTTTCGAAATGTGAAGTCCTTGGAGAATCGCGTTACACTTCCCCAGTATCTCGCGGCGCACGGCTACCGCACTTACTCGACAGGAAAAATCTACCATGGCGGCTATGGACGCAAGCCAACTGATTCGGAATTTCATGAACTAGGCCCAGGAGCCAGTGTCGGTGTCCGGCCTAAGAAGAAACTTGTCACGACTCCAAACCCGCACCCACTAGTCGATTGGGGCGTCTTTCCGCATCGTGATGAAGACAAAGGCGACTGGAAGGTCGCCAGCTGGGCAGTTGACCGACTGAATGACAAGCCGCAAGAGCCGTTCTTTTTGTCGGTCGGATTCTTTCTACCGCACGTTCCTTGCTACGCGACGCAAAAGTGGTTTGACTTGTATCCAAATGACGAATCGGTTCTGCCGCCGGTGCTGAAGAACGATCGAGACGATACGCCTCGCTTCTCTTGGTACCTGCACTGGAAGTTGCCCGAGCCCCGGCTCAAATTCCTGATCGAAGCCGATCAGTGGACCAATCTGGTTCGCTCCTATCTGGCGTGCACCAGTTTTGTCGATAACCAGGTTGGTCGAGTACTGGATGCGCTTGAGGCGAACGGCCTGAAGGACAACACGATCGTCGTCCTTTGGTCCGACCATGGTTGGCACTTAGGCGAAAAGCAGATTACCGGCAAGAACACGCTTTGGGATCGGTCGACTCGGGTGCCCCTGGTGTTTGCCGGCCCCGGTGTGGCGCAAGCCGCAAATTGCGTACGCCCCGTCGAACTGCTCGACATCTACCCCACGTTGATTCAACTCTGTGGGCTTCCATCACAGGACGGCTTGGATGGGCTCAGCCTCAGCCA
>JASLRF010000595.1 GCA_030744095.1 Pirellulaceae bacterium
GCCATCCTCCGGGATCCGGCTTTCATCAAACGCGGCATCAATTCCGTGTCCGTCATTGGCGCTCCGCTGTGTTGTCGTGTGCCAGAGGTTGTAGTCCAGGTTCGAGAAAGCGATGCCCCGAGTCGTGCCACCAGTGTCGACAGTATATTGTCCGTCAACAAAGACCGGCTGTAAGACACCCCCGGTATTGAAAGCATACAAATCACCGGTATCGGAAACGCCGAACAATAGATCGGCGTATGCGCCTCCTTCGACGTTGCGCGGTCCGCGTGACAATCCCGCGAACGAGATGGGGGCGAAGGTCGCACCCGGGTCGTTGACCGCTCCGACGAGCGTCTCCGCAGCAGACCACGTGCTGATCGTGTACAAGTTGCCGTTGTCGGCCACGGCGTACATTGTTGGACCAATAAATGCGGCACCAGTGATCACCGCACCGCCCAGGTCGATCATTCCAATTTCGCGCTGCTGCGTCCCAGCGCCAAGGTTGCGGCCAGGATCGGTTCTGTCATTTCCGGCTCCATCCACGGCCCCGTTGTCTGCCTCCAATTCATACATCACGTTGAGCAGTTCGCTGACCGTTGCCGGAGCCGCCGGTACGTTGACTCCATTGTCCCGTGAACCGATTGCATACAGATCCAGGTCATTGCGCACGTTGTTTGTAATAATGTCCCCTCGGTAGGCCATGGCGTTAAAACCGACGCCTCTGTTATGCGCGCGATCAGATGGCAGGTTCCCGGGATCGTCTTCGAACGTTGCGATCCCATCGTCACCCAGGCTCGTGGCCACACCCGTACCTGGATGGATTTGAAGCAGGTTGCCGACGGTACCATCGTTGACGGTCCCTCCGTTGTGCGTGGAGAGCGCCGTTAGCGTGCCGTCAGGCCGCATGGCAAGATCCGCGAACCCGCGATTCGAAGTGGTGCCGACAAACGGTACTCCCTGGCCCGTAAACGGATTGACCGTGCTCACGCTGCTGCCCGTGCCGGTAAACAGCACAATGTCGCCCAAGTGAAAGGGCACGACGGATTCTTCCTGCGAGTTGCCCAGTTCGGTCGTCATAAACGTTGGCAGGATCGTGGTCAGGCCAATGTTCGACTGCGCTACGTTCGACCCACCGTTGCCGCCGATGCGGTCTTCAGCGATGCGGTCCACCGAATTGACCGGTTCGAGCCGCACGGCCGCCAGTGCGGTACTTACGCTTGCCTGGCGGAACTGCTGCAACGTGCTCGGCGACTGGCTATTGGAGGTTACCACCGTGGTGTATGTGGCACCCGTGGGCAGTTCCACGGGACCAATGAACGGATCGAGCTGACCGGCGCTTCCTCGCGACAAGTCGTCCATGTCGGTGATCTGGTTGGGGCCGGGAATATCGTCCGCGATGTTCGAGTTGGAAGTTTGGGATCCCGTCGTGGGAGAACCGGTCAACTGGGCGTCATTTGATACTAACACCAGTGCCGAGCCATCGAAGACAGCCAAGCTGGTATTGGGTCGGCCGATACCATCCGCGTAGTCGACGTCGAACGTGGCCGAAGTGTAGTTGCCGGCCGATGTTTGCACGGCCAAGTAGTTTGCGTCGACGTTGTAACGGTCGATGTCGCCGGCGGAACTCAGCCCGCCGCTGACAGCAACCGCCGCGCGATCCGAGCCCAGAATGTTGCCAATCGGCTGCGGCGTGCCATCGTTATTATCCGGGTTGTTTTCGCCCGATTCACCCAACAATGGAGAGTGGCGTGGCGCCCCTTGTACGTCGATACCGATATTCGCGAAACGGATGTCTGCGAAACGCACCGTCGACCCCGGGTACTCGTTCACTTCGTCCAACCGGATCTGCAATTGATAACTGCCGGAGGTGATGCCGTCGAACAGCTTGCTCGGGTCCTGCAGGTCGGGTGTGTCTATGGCGGTTTGAGGCGTCGTGTTAGCGGTATTCGAACTGCGAATGCGGACGTGGTAGGTCCCTTTGTTACCCGTGGTACCGGGCAGCAGAACCCGGAAGCCGGCGTCGCGCGGGTTGGTGGTGCCGTGGTCTTTGGGGTTGCCGAGGAAGGTGGTGGGGAAGTACAGCGACTTCTGCAAGAGATTAGCGTCAGTCGCCGCGGGGTTAGACTCGTACACCTCCAACGCGCTGGTTGCCCGAGATTGGAGCGTCTCCTGATCGGAATCGTTCGACTGGGCGATGATCTGCCCGTTCACATCGACCAGCTCGACGACGGTGTCGAGCGTGTGGTCCGTGCGGTCGACGTCGATAAAGACATCCGTACCGGCCGTGCCAACGAAACTGTACACATCCGCATCGCCGGGTTCACTGATCACCCCGTGGATGTCAAAGCCAAGGCGAACATTGTCGTCGCCGGCCTTCTGATTCGGCGCCAATTCGCCAAGGAACTGGGCCGTGTTGGGTGTGAAGTTGTCTCCGGGCCCCGACTCTTCTGGTGCCTCGAGTTCCAGCACGATCTCCGCGTTGCGATCGTGGCTGAAGGTCAGTAGTTGGAGACTGCGCCAATCGTTAGGATTGCCGCTACTAGTGCCGTCGTTATTGGTATCGGCCTGTGGCAGACCGTTTGGCTGGAAACCGGCACCGACCGCATCGTCATTCAACGACGTTAGAATCACGGGAAAACCGGGTTGCCCAACGACATGCAGCATACCGCCGATACGATCGTCGATGTCCAGCGGGTTACCCGTTGCGGTGATTCCGGCGGAATTGCCGAGCAGTTTGACGACCAGGCTTTCCGTGGGACTGCTTTCCAGACGGAGGCCGCCAAAGGAATGGAAGTCTGGCACGTAAATCGTGTCTTTCAGCACGTGAACGACATCCGTATCGTCCAAAACGACTTCGGTGGTCAGCGTTTCGCCACGCAGCAACATACCGTTGATGCCGCCGCTGGTCTCGGCCACACCGGAAGTGCTGGAGAGGCGGTTACGCCGTACAAGTGGCCCTTGATTGTCAAAGAAGTTCCTCACCACGTCGACGGCGCCCGTCGAACGACCCGTGTCCTTGGCCAGCCCGTAATTGAAGGAGTTGGCGTTGATACTGATGGCCGGACCGTCGTTGTCACGGACCACGTTGTCCAGGATCACCGGTTGCGAGCCGCGGACGTAGATCGCCGCCGCCGAGTTATTCAGCCGGCCAAAACGATCGCTCGGCGCCGAACCACCTGTTCCGGCGTCATTCATTTCGATGACGCTGTTGCGGATCCGCACGTCGGCCTGCTGGATTTCGATGGCGTTGAAAGCGGCAAAATCGCCTTCCAACGGGACCACGCCGCCGGCGTATGTGATCAGGGCATGGTCAATACTGCCCGAAGCGGTATGTCCGAAGTACAAACCGCCCCAGTCGCCCTCGTCAGCCAGCGTGGGGAACGTTTCGCCGCCGCCCAGGGCATCGTCGTTGTTGGTGTCAAACGTGCCGCCCGTACCATAGCGATCGTCTAGCCGCGTCGTAAAGATGATCTCCCGCCCATCGGACCCTTCGGCAATGAGCTGGGCACCGAACGTCGTTTCGATCCGTGCGTTCTCCAGCTTGATGATCGTACCGGGATCGATGGCCAAACGGGCGTCGAGCCGTGCCAGATCAACGGTAGCGCCGGTCACCAGATTGCCTTCAGCGGTTGTACCGTCGTCGACGTACGTCGCAGCCGATCCATCGATCTGCGCCGCGAGTGTAAAGGTTGCGCCACCGTCGTCACTACGATAGAGGCGGCGGGCTACGAATCCAGTCGAAACCGGTGGAAGGCCATTCAGTTGAATGGTTCCCTCTCCCGGCGCGCCACTGATCGTGCGGTTGAGTAGCGTGGCGGCTGAATCGGTCTTGGCGGAGGGAGGTCCCTCGTTGCCGTTGATGTCGACAAACGTCACGATGTACTCATACGTCCCAATAGCCAGTGAGCCGCCGGCTTGGGGCACGAACGTGATCAGATTGCTGGGTGGCGGTGTTGCCACCCGCAAGGGCCCGGCGGGCGTACCCTGGATGATCAGGTTCTGTGAAATGATGTGGGTGATATCGATATCGTCCAGACGTCCCGACACCGTCATTGGTATGATCTGGCCGCCCGTGGGTGTATCAATCCGCACGAAGAGACCGTTGTTCGAATTGTCAACGACGCGGTTACCGTGAACTTGTGGTCCCACGCGGTCGTAATCCGACGTAAATTCACCCGACAATTGGTACCGTGGCGCGTGGAAATTTGTCTCGCCGAAGGCGTTGGGGTCAGCCGATATCGCCGCGTCGGCGCTGTCGGTGATGGTATTGAAGGTGACTGTCGGACGGGTCTGCGTGATGTGGACGGGGTTGATGATCTGCTGTTGTGAATCAATGAACACACTGCCGCCACCGTACTGGATGTCGGCGTGGTTAACGTAATTCAAGAAGATCCCTTCTTGCTCGTAAAGGAACCGACCCTGTTCGCGATCAACATCTTCGCGGAATGAGATTCCGCCCCAGTCGCCGGCTTTTGGAGTGGTGGGCACGGTGACTTGGCCTATACCCAGCGCGTCGTTGTTGAAGGAATTGAAGAAGACTTCTTGTACTGGTGTCCCCAGGACTTGCAACGCCGCTCTACTGCGGTTGTCCGACGCCGTCGAGCTGCCGACACCGATCCGAGATTGCCGCAGCTTGAACAGGGCGCCAGAATCGATCATCGCCGCCACGCCTTGCGGCACCTCCATCGTGGCGCCATCGCTTAATTCCGAGTTGTGGGGTGGGCCGTTGAAACCGATTTCATACGCGAAGGCGTCAACCTCGGTGTTCAGATCACCGTCAAGGCCGCCGTTGCCAACAATCCGGACAATGTCGCCCGGGTGGGAATTGGAAAATGCGTTAATCGACGTGAACTTTCCGATGCTATTGAACGGCGAGGCCAGCGAGCCGTCAGCATTGGCAGCTGCTGTCTTGTCGACGAAAATCGTCCGGCCTTCAATGTTGATACCCACAATACCGGCACCCAGCGTAACGTTCCGCTCGCCGGTCAGCATCATGCGCGTGGTACCCACGAGCGTGGCCATGGTCGTACCGAATGCGAAGTTGATTTCGGCAATCAGGTCGTCGCGAATACTTGTCTGAGTCGAAGCCCCCGTCACTTCGATGATGCCGTTATTGGCGACCGTCGCTGCGGTCACGAAGGGGAAGGTGTTCGAGATGCCCTGACCATTGACGATCGTCACGCTTTGCACGCCCGGGGCGGCAAACGTCGTACTGTTGCCGGTGATTTCCAGGATCCGCTCCAACGGCTTGGCTTGGAACCAAAAGTTGTGAACGCCGCCAGGTTGGCCATCGAGGTTGCCATCGAAATCCGTTCCCGTCGCATCCACAATATTGTTGTCGACGGAGGGTCGGAAGTTGAGTCGCAGTTCGTATTCACCATCCGTGCGGCCCCCCAAACCGGTGTCGGTGATGTTGGGATCGTAGTCGTCGTTGCCGCTGGCACTGACGCCAATGAAATATGTGCCCGGAGTAAGGTCGAGTTTGATGAGCGAATCTTCGCTGAAATAGTCGTCGTTTTGAGCAACCAACTCGGTGGTCCCATCGGGCTGCAACTGATAAAGACGAAGTTGGGTGTCCAGGGCGCTCGAATCCGGCAATCGCTCGGCAAATGTCTCAGCAGTGAGCACCCCAGTGTCCGCCACATCGAATTGGAAGAGATCGATGTCCTTGCTGGATGTGCGAAAGACAAGTTGCCCGTGAACAATGTCGTGGTCACCCGGGTAGTCTGGTTCCTCGGTCTGGCCGAAGTTCAAAAACGAACCGGGCGTGCCGCGCATGACCGTGCCGGACGGCAATTCAGAGGCGTGCTGTAAACCGAGCAAATGACCGATTTCGTGAATGGCAACGCGGAACCACGAGGCGAAGGGCCGATCGTCGGCCGGATTGGTGAAGTCCTGCGCGTCCATGACCAAGCGTCCACCGCCCCCCACACCGAGCACTCCACCGGGACCGCTGGTCAAACCCACGGCGGTCAAATCGCCTGTGGAAACGGTGAATCCGCTTGCGTCAGTCTCGACAAACTGAATACCAAGGTAGTAGGAATAGAGTGCAAAGATCTCCCGCGCCCGATCCTTCTGTGCTTCGGTGATCGCATTGTGGAGGTCGTTTCCGAAATTATCCTGACCGTACACATCCTGGAAGTTGTACGCCTGTGTCGTTATTGCGGCGGATGAGTCGCGGGACACGAGCAAGTGGTTTTCTGGAGGTGACGGTATGTCTCGGTGGCCCGGCTCGTCGTTGGTGCCGGCAAAGTCGAGTGTGAACTGCTGCGGGTCGATCGACGAATCGAGAATCACACTTGTCGTAGTCAAACCGCCGATGTCGAGGGCCGTATCAAAACTCGAACCAGGTTGAGTCGGCAGGGCTGGGATCGTTGTGTCTGCTGGGACAGAGACGGTGATCGGGACCGCCGGAGTAGCTTCATCCGTACCGATCCGCAACCGAAAAGTGCCGGGACCCGACAGTTCGTCAATGGGCACGGCAAACTGCAGAATTGCTTTGTCAAGATCCGGATAGTATGCGACGCTTGTCGGAGTGTGCGCGGCGGAGTCGTCCGTATTGCGGACCGTGTCATTGGTCAAGAACAACCGATAGAAATCCGGGTTCTCCGCCGAAGTGACATCGTCCAGCAGATCGTCGTTGTTGAAGTACACGATGATCTGATCGCGCGCCTGGGAGAGGAGCGAGGCGGCGGTCACCAGGACATCGGGGTTTGCGCCGCCAGTCAGCCCCGAGGCATCCGCCGTCATCGTGGCAACTTGTTCACCGGCATAACGACCTTGGAAGACCACATTCCAGGGACCGCCGCTAGGTCCGGTTACGACGACATCCTCAGGATTGACGTTCGGCAGGTTGTCCAAAACGTCTTCCTGCAAGACCATGGCGGACACATCGAAAGGAATTAGCCCGGTCTGTACACCGTCAACAGTCAAACGGAACGTGCCGCCCGTTGGAGCACCCGTTATTTCGACTTCCTGGGCGCGGCTGACCGGTTGCGGCACGATCGCCACAATCTGGGCACCCAGGTCCAGTTCGAAGAAGATCGTGTCGCGATTCGTGCCTTCGATCATCGGTGTGAAGAGCAGTCCGGATGTGTCCTTCAAGCCGGTGATGCCGGCGTTCGTGTCATCAACCCCAAAAACCTCAATGCGATAGAGATCGTCCGGAAGCGTCTCGGCAAAGCGAGCAATGACGATCCGCTGTGATTCTCCGAAGCCGATGAAGCCGGGGGAGATAATGATGTTCGGTGCGATCTCAGTGCTCGCATCCGCGGTAGTCGCGATGTCCTGCGTTGGGTCGCCGGCGACGACGGCCACATCCACCAGCGCGGCGGCGGGAAGACTGGCTCGTAATGCCTGGACGAAATCCGCGGCGCTGCTCTCGTTGCCTGGGTCCACATTGAGCTCGACGCTGATCGTCATGCCGGACACGCTCACCGTCGGCAAAGCGGGCCCACTTAGACTACCGCTCTTGGTGACAATCACTTCCAGGCCCGTCAACAGCGGATCGAGCTGAGTGACTTCCACTTCAACGGCGCCGCCGGTATTGAAATCATCACGGAACGATCCGTCAAAACCGCTCTGCGTGAAACGAATTCCATCCAGAGTGGCCGCGTCGATGACTGAGTTACCGTCGAATCGCAGCGTCAATTCGCGAGGCGCCACGTCGAGGATATTATCCAGGCCCGGGTTGACGCCCGGATCGTCATCAAAATTGAAGATGTCACCTTCATTCGGATTGATGCTGATCAGTTGCGGCCCTAGTAGGGCACTAACGCTTTGCCCACCCAAAGCCAGAATGGCATTGCCCAATGCATGAACATCGAGACGTTGAAAGTCGGCACCCGTGTTTATGACGTTATCGTCTTCATCGTCACCGTCGTTGATGGTTACACCCGTTGTTTGCATCAACGAGACAAATTCGGACTGCGTCAAGCGACGGGCCAATTCCTGCACGGCCAACTGTTGCGCCAAGACGGCGACACCGGCAACGTGTGGAGCTGCCTGGCTCGTGCCACTGAAAACGATATAGCTGCCGTCACGATCGGCACCCGAGATTTCCGCGCCGGGTGCCATGATCGTTGTCAGTATCGCATGACGTTGTGAGAACGGTGTGACCCGGTCGGGTCCCGTGCTATTCGCGGCAGCCCCACCGCTGTACGAAGGTGAGCCGACGTCGGCATCGTAGGTTGCGCTGACAGCGATCGAATTTGGATCGGCCGCCGGATAGGCCACACCTTGTACGTTTGTGAATTGGAAGAAGTCGTTACCCGCCGCGGAAACGACAATCACGTCCATGGCCACCAAAGCGGCCAGTTCATCGTTTATGCCAAAGGCTGGACTCGTGGTGGGCGCACCAAAATTCTGGCCGTCACCCAGAGACATATTAACACTGGCGATGTTGTAGGGCGTGGCATTCGCCACAACCCACTGTAGTGCCTGTTCGATGGCCGCCGATGTGGCCTGCCTGTTTTGCCCGTCCGGGAAGACCTTCAGAGCGATGATGTCCGCTCCCGGGGCCATTCCGATGAACGCCCCGGTGCTCGCGGCCGCAATACTGGCCACATTGGAGCCATGATCGTCCGTATCGCTGGCGTCGTTGTCGTTATCGGCGAAGTCCGATTGAAAAACGATCCGATCCGCAATTCCGTTGGAATCGGCGTCTGGCCCAAAGAACGGATGGTCCAAATCGATGCCAGTGTCAATGATCACCGTGGCAAAGCCCGATCCATCAACACCACTAAAATTCGAATCTGCGCGGAACGAAGTCAGACCGATCAAAGGACTGGAGTCCTCAGTCGAGTGCGAAAACCTTGGCGTCGTATCGCCGGTGGTCGTGATGTTGGTGATTAGCTGACGAACCTCAAGGTCCGCGTGATCGAGACCATCCGGGAACGGCTGAGCCAGGCCGTCTGCATCAAGCAGTTCGCGCCGCTCCAACGGTTCCAATAACAATGTACGCTTTTCGACATTGGTGCGCGGCCTGCGCACTTTCTTCCTCAAGCGGTTTCCAAAGAACGATTCGAACGATCGTCGGATGGTCATAAACCAAACCTTCAAAATGAAATAGTCTTCCCGTAGGTTGCGCCTCGACTTCGCTGTCGCACGTTTCCTACAAGTATCAAATCAAATCCTCTCCGAACACACTGTCGTTGGCGTCTCGATCATAAAAACCATCGACCAGGTCACCGGCAATCTCATCCAAAGTACTTTCCAGACGCACTCCAGTCTGGGGCACCGTGGCGGACTTCTTCACACGCGGTGCGACCGGGGCAAGTGCATCATCAACCTTGGCCATGATCCGGTCAACGGACTTTCGAGTCTCATTATCGCCACGCAAACTGGATTCCACCCCCTGGGCCTCTTGCTCGGGCAAGCGAATCTCGAAGAAACCAGGTGCAGCGGTGACGGCGAATGGGTTGCTTGTCGCAGCTTCGCCTTGGCCGCCAACAAGACCGGCGACGTCGCGAGACACCGAACCCTCGCCCTCGCCAACAAAGAACACATTGTCATTCAAGAAGTTGATGATGATCAAGGCGTCGTTGGCCGTCAGGAAGCCATCGCCATTGGTGTCGTAGAATGGCGGTGGCCGGAAATTGGCAGTTGGCGTAGGCAGAGCGCCGCCAAGCCCCTGGTTCAATGCGTTGATCACGATCAGGACATCTTGTGGAGTAATCACGCCGTCAGCGTTAACATCCAGTTCATTCCGCGGGAATGCCGTGCCAGGGTTCTGCCAATGGCGAATCGGTTCGACGGTCACAGTCACCGTGGCCACATTTGATGTTGCGCCATCAAAATCGTCGACGGTGTAAAGGAACGCGTCAGTCCCATTGAAATCTTGCTGCGGCGTGTAGGTGATCACTCCAGTAACCGAATCCACAACCACCGATCCGTTGGACGGACCGCTCTGCACAACCACACTGGCCGCATTGATGGGCCCATCCGGATCAAAGTCGTTGAGCAGCACATCAATTTCGACGGGCTCCAGTTCGCCGGTTGTGGCCATGTCGTCGTTGGCCGTCGGCGGCGTAATGACACGAACGGTAACCGTCGCCTCGTTCGACAGGGCTCCCTGGTGATCGCTTACGCGGTAGCGGAATGTGCTGACACCCAGGAAATTCGGACTTGGTGTGAAGAGAATTGTGCCATCGTTTTTGACTGACAGACTGGCGTTGTTGGCCCCGGAAGTGATCTCGACAGTCGTAACGTCGATGTCGTCATTGGTGCCTGCGGAACTCTCGACATCCGTGTCGTTGCTCAACATGTCCAGTTCTGTGGGTGTGTTCTTGACAACCAAGTCGCTGTCTGGATTCGCGACGGGTGCATCGTTGACCGGAGTGACCGTCAATGTGAAGGTGTCTCTCTCGAACTCACCCCGCGAGTCGGTTGCCTGAATGGTGATTTCCGCCTGGCCGGAAGCATTGGGAACCAAAGCCAAGATCAAAGCAGTCTTATCGATCACGTCGATCGTGGCGGAAACCAGTGCAGAGTTATTGTTGTTGGCCACGCTGAGGGTCAACGTGTCGTTATTGGTTGCCACGTCGGGGTCGTTAAAGACGCGCGGGAACAACTCGACCCGCAGATTCGGGCTGTCCTCCGGCGCAACGATATCCGCGATTGGATTGGCGACAAACGGTGCATCGTTGAGGGGCGAGACGGTGACCGGAATTGTCGCCTGATCTGTCTTCTTGCCGGGCGATCCAGTGTTTCCTAAGTCGTCGGCAATCACCGTCAGCACGTCATTACCGTTGAAGTCTTGATTGCCTTGATAGTTCAATCCATCCGTTGCGCCCAGCGTGGCCGCGATCGCCGCGGGAGTGCTCCGTACCGTCACCGTAGCGGTACCATTGTCTGACACATCGCTGGGCTGCAACCCGCCAGAAACCAAGGTGTTAACGTTTAAGGTGCCGTTGTTGACACGGAACTTGACTTCAATCTCGCCCGCGTCGACATCCGTCACGGTGATGTTCCGTACCTCCAGATTGGTGTCTTCGTTGACAACCTGCTCGCCGGGTACGGTGATTATCGGCGCGTCGTTGATGGCTTCGATGGTCAACGTGAATGACTTGGTGGAGTGATTCACGTTCGGTGCAGCACTGGGGCCTGAATCAACGGCTTGGACCGTGACAATGGCTGTGCCGTTGGCATCGGGCAACGTCGTGTAAATCAGCGTGCCATCAGGAAAGACTGTGGGCTGAACCGAGAATAGATTGGTCTGGTCGTTGGTGACATTGAATGTCACGGTCTGGATCGCTTCGTCCGTGGCAGTATCCGGGCCAGGCCGTATACTCTTTACGAAGCCTGGGACGGTCTGAGGGCCGGCATCTTCGACGACGGGTGAAATCTCACTAAGCGCGAATTCAGGAGCGTCATTGACAGCTGCAATGGTGATCACAAAGGTCTTCGGTGCCGAAACATTGACATCGTTGTTATTCGGCGGTGTAGAGTTGCCATTGTCGACGGCCACCACCGTCACGGTTGCCGTACCATGTCTGTCAGGGTCGGTTTCGAACGTTAAGTTGCCGTTGGCGGGATTGACCGCTGGAGCACTTGCAAAGGACAAACCGCCCGAGAGGATCAAGTTGGTGATCTCAAACGTGATGATCTGAGAACTCTCATCCGTCGCGGTCAGAGGGCCAGGCAGAATGTCACTGGCCCATCCAGTCACCGTCTGGAAACCAGCATCCTCGTCAGCTTCGACATTGGGCACATCGACGGTGAATTCCGGCGCATCGTTCACTGCTTCGACTTGAATCCTGAAGGTCTGCGGTGGCGACACATTGACATCATGGACATTCGGCGGGATGGAGTTGCCGTCGTCGCTCAAGGTCACCGTTACGGTGGCAACACCGTTGGTATTCGGTGCCGTGGTATAGGTAAGCTCACCGGTCTGTGAATCGATCGCCGGGAAGTCCGTAAAGGCCAGGTTCCCGGTGGTCACTACCGACAGGTTGAATATCAAGTTCTGACCGATTTCGTCGGTGGCAGTGTTCGGGCCTGGCAGAATATTGGTCGCCCGGAGGACCACATTCGGTCGTTCGGCATCTTCTTCGGCAAACTCAACGTTACCGGTCACGATCGAAAACTGCGGTGCATCATTGATCGCATCGACGGTGATCGTAAATTGCCGCGAACCTGATTCGTTAACATTCGGGGCGGTGCCGCTTCCATTGTCTTTTGCTTTCAGCGTCACTACGGCCGTTCCATTGGCATCGGCGCGAGGCGTGAAAGTCAGCGTCCCACTTCCAGAAATCGCAGGCTGCTCGGCGAACAGCGGATTGTTGTTATTGGTGACCTCAAAAGTGATGATCTGTGGGGTTTCATCCACCGCCGTGATCGGCCCGGGGCGAACGCCAGAAGCCCAACCGATGACTGTGTGCGGACCAACGTCTTCAATCACCGTTACGTTGGGCCCTTCGGTGAATTGCGGGGCGTCGTTGACTGCGTTGACCGTTATATTGACGGTTCCCGGCAGGCTCGTCTTGGCGGGGCCGCCGAGCGTGTTGTCGTCTTCGACTTGGAAGGTGAAGCTATCTTGACCGTTGAAATCGGCGTTGGGTGTGTAGAGGTATTGCCCCGGTGTCGCCGTTGCAGCCAATGTCCCGTTGCTCGGGCTACCAACAATAAACGTCAGCGGCGATTGGTCTTCGCCTTGCAAGGGGTCACCGTCGTCACCCACCAATGTGATCGTCCTCAGGCCAGTGTTTGGCTCGTCTTCGTACAGGTTGAACGACTGGTCGAAGGCGATCGGAACATCATTCACGGGTGTTACGTCAATTGTCACGGTGGCCGGATCACTGAACAGATTCGGTGGATTGCCGGCCAAGGCGTCGTCCCGTGCACGGAACTCAAACGTGTCGCTGCCGTTGAAGTTGGGATCAGGCGTATACACCAACGAGCCGGTGACCGAATTGAAGTTCGTAATTGTCCCGTTAACAGGCAGTGTGACAATCGAGTACGTCAGTACTTGCGAAACGTCTGGGTCGTTATCGTCGGCATTTAATGTGATCGTCCTCTCACCGATACCTGGTTCGTCTTCATCCATGACAACGGTTTGATCGAAGGCGATCGGCTGTTCGTTCGTCGCCGTTACGGTAATCGTCACGGTCCCCACCCCACTCTCCAACGAGAAGATGGGTCCAGCAAGTGCGTCGTCAGTCACTTTGTATGTGAAAGTGTCCGGGACGCCAACGGGCGAGTTGTTGTAGTCCACATCAGGCGTGTAGGTGAAGTCGCCCGTTGCGGCATCAAAACCGGTGAGTGTTCCGTGCGACGGTGGGGTCAGGATCTCGTAGGTCAACAGCTGCACGACAACCGGATCGCCATCGTCGCCGGGCAACGATTGGTTGCCGGGGTCGGTGGAATCGTACGAAGAGTTTTCGTCAACCGAGAACCCTAGATTATTGGCGATTGGCGGATCGTTCATCGGTGTCACATTGACCGTGAACGTAGTCGGATCGCTTACTCGTGTCGTACCAAGCCCGAAGAAATCGTCATCGGTAATGCTGAAGGTGAATGTATCAGCTCCGTTGAAATCAGTATTCGGAGTGTAGGTTACTGCGCCGGTCAGAGGGTCGAAACCGGCCAACGTCCCGTCCGCCGGCTGATCAACGATCGCGAAGGTGATCTGCTGCACTTCGTCGGGATGGGGATCTCCATCGCTTCCTGACAACATAATGTTGATCGGATTCTCTTCGGCGGTGGTGACGGACAGCGGATCGCCCACGGGTTGGCCGTTGACGGGCGTGATAACAAATGTCACGGCAGCAACCAGGCTCGTCTGGTTGGTCGGCAGCCCCGCGTTTTCTGGAGGGTTATCCTCATCCGTAACGCGGAACAACACCGTTGCCGTTCTTCCGCCGGCCGTATTGAAGTCTGGGTCGGGAAGGTAAGTGAATTTACCGCTGTCGACAAAATCGGCAGCCAGCACAATCGTACCGTTGTCACCGCTGGAATCGACAATTTCGAAGAAAGGCAACTGATTCT
This sequence comes from Pirellulaceae bacterium, assembly GCA_030744095.1. The sequence goes on from JASLRF010000595.1 coordinate 13,969, forward strand.
CGTCGGGCATGGGATCCCCGTCGTCCCAGGTCAGGGTCACGGTGGTCGGCGTGAAGGTGCCTTTGGTGACATCTTCGGTCGTGACTTCGCTCAACGTCACTGTCTGGGCGTGGGCAATCGGCCTGTCGTTCACTGGATCGACGGTCACTTCGAACTCGTCTTCCACGAATAAACCGCCCTGATCGGTGGCACGCATGCGAACGGTTGCCACACCGTTCTGATCGTCCAGGAAGTCCAATACGACGGTCCGCCCATCCAAACCAACACGGGCATCAACCAGGGAAGGATTGGTGTTGCCGACTACCGTGAAGATGAGGAAGTCGCCGTTGCCGTTCGTAATGTCAATGTCACTGAAGAATGCCGATGCATCGAAGGTGTGGTCGGCATCATCTTCGAGTACCGGGAAGGCCACGTCTGCAGGAACATTTGGAAGGCCCGGTTGCACCACGGTCGGAGCGTTGTTACTGATCACACGAATCCGATAGTCTTCCACTTCCCCGTCCACGGCCAAACCAGTTGGCAACAGGCCGGACTCCGAACTGAAGCGGAATCGCGCGGCTGTCAAACCGAGTGGCAGCGTACTGGGAGCTGGCGCGAAGTCCGGTACCATGATGCTTAACGAATTCGCACCAGCCTGCACCGCCTGATCCGTAAAGACCTGCTCGTTGGGATCATTCCAATCTCCGTCCTGGTTCCAGTCGAACCATGCGTTCAACGTGCCGTCGGCCGATGCCGTCACCGTGATAGGCGTCGCGGCATTGGGCGTGAAGATACTGTCAAACCTCACACCATCTTCGTCGTCTCTTTGGAATTGAACGGACCCGCCGCCCAGGTCCGCGGCGAAGACGGCCAGCCCAGTTGCCATAATCGCCTGGGCAATCTCCGCGCCAATCTCATCGACCGTCCGTTCGACCCATTCGCTTGGTAACTGGGTTCCGACTTTCGTTACCGTCGACACGACGACATTGCCCGTTGTAGTCCTGTCATTACGATCAAACTCGAAGGTCACCTGCCGCACACCGTCGTCGATGATAAACGACTGGCCATCGGCCAGGCCGCCCGCCACTCCGTCTTGGGTCAAGTCAGTCGAGTTCGTCAGATCAACAACAAGGTCTGTCGGCCCCGAAACGTCGACCAGGCCATCGCCCAGATTGTTGGTAACGACACCCGCCAGGTCACCAGACAACGCGGCGTTCTTAATCGCCGTGACGATGGACTTGGCAACGTCGTCGGCACTTTGTACGTCCTGGATTTGAACCGATCGATTCGTGCCGCTAACATTGCCTGTCTTAGTGAACTCGAAAATTACGGACGGGCTGATACCCGATGGACCGTCCAGATCGATCGAGAAGGTCTGGCCTTCGACAACGGGTCCAGTTTGAGCCAGGTGACTCTGCGTCGAGTCGACACTGACGATGGCCACGGGCTGCAGATCGACGAGGCCACCGCTGACGCGTACTGGTTGGATGCCGACCAACAGGCCATCATCCGCGGCCTGCTGGATAACGGCGACCATCCGGTCCGCCACGACCTCTGGCGTTTGGGTGTCGGCGAAGGAAATTGGATGCGAGCCGGCCGCGACACCGCCAAAAATCTCGAATTCAAACGTGACCGTGGGATTGATGCGGTCGTTAATGATGAACATGTCACCATCTTGGATATCAGTGGGAGCCGATCCAACGCTCACTTCAAGTTGCAGAATGGCAGGAACCTTGATCGCCAATCCCGTTGCGGGCGTGTCGACCAGGAGCGGAATCCGCCCGGCCGGCGCCAGCGAAGGCGATTGAGAAATGTCCAAGGAATGACTGGCTGGGCCGGCAACCTGAATCACGCCGCTGCCTTGGTGCGTCATGCTGCCGTTGGGTGCGGCAAACTGCAGTCCCGATGACTGAACTGCGGAGATCAGATTCATCGCAAACTCGGAAGGCGTCTCGGTATCGACGAAGGTCACCGCTGTGTTGCCCATCGCGACCGTCGCGTCACTATCGAATTCAAATGTCACTGAACCTGCACCGTCGTGAAAGACGATCAGATCACCATCGCCTATATTGGCGGTACCCATCGCCGTTGCGGGAATTCGCAACACCGATGCGGGCGACCCTTCAACCACAATCGAACTCTGACTTGCATCCACCGTATGCCGTAGCTTGCCGCCGATAAATACAATGCCGTTGCCCAAATTCGCCGGGTGTAGCACCAACAGGTCGTGGTTTGAGTTGTTTTGGGGCGTATCGGCTTGAATCGCGGCCACGATCGCGTTGGCGAGCTCATCGCGAGTTGTGGCGGCAGTGAAGTTAATCTTCTTGGTGTCCGCTGACACACCATTCTCGTCGAATTCAAACGTCACAGTCTGGCCGTTGAATCGCTCGATGGTAAACATCTCGCCGTCATTGATCGCGGCACCGCCCGCGGCTGGGACGACAATGCTGTAGGGCGCCGTACCAGTTACAGACAGATTTGACGCTGAGATATCCAAGACGTGGTCGGCATCATCACCGTCGGCGGTCAACGAGGGCTGGCCGTCGGCGTCAGCATCGACACCGCTGCCCAGGAAAATTGGAGTTTCCGTGATAACATGGCGGGCCCCGTCGTTGTCAAACAGGGTTGCATACCGGCCGATTCCCGTAAATGGATCAGGGGCATCGCCAAAGTCCAGCTCCGCACCAGGCAGCAGAATCGTAAACTGAGTTTCATCTGTGGATTGATTGGCCTCCAGAGAATTGCCTGGCAAGTCCTTGACGGCACTAAGGAAGAAGTTGGAAATCCCG
>JASLRF010000596.1 GCA_030744095.1 Pirellulaceae bacterium
ATTGAGTTTATTTGGTGAAGTCCGTTTTCTGCAAGAAGCAAGCAGTTCCTAAGATCGATAAACTTCCTAAAGTACCAGACCCTGTAACCTCACAACTCGTTATGGTGTGAAGATGTCCTTCGCACAAGGCCGATATCACAAACATGTCACAAGCTGAACAGACTTCATCGAATTGCACGGAATATCTTGCGGATCAAGAAGTCGCTAACGCGGCGACGCACGGCGCGGGCTTCTTGTTGAGCGTCGGCGCAACGGTTTACATTGCTGCGATGGTCCGGTCAATTGAATTCGGGCTTGGTGCAAGTTGCCTGGTTTATGCCTCGACGTTGATGGCAGTCTATGCGATTTCAACCATCTCACACGCCATTCAACGTCCTCGCGCAAAATTCCTCTTGCGTGCCTGGGATCAGGGTGTCATTTATCTGCTGATTACTGGAACCTACACACCGTTTGTGTGGTCGTCCCTGACGGGGCCCACGCGACTGATCGTCCTCATCCTGTTATGGGGATGCGCGTTGACCGGATTCTTTTCCAAAGTTGTGCGCCATCACCGAGTCAACGATTTCTCCGCGCGCGGCTACATCATGCTCGGCTGGATTCCCGCAGCAGTCTTGTATCCCAAGTTGTCCACCGAGTGTCTCATGTGGATGGTCGCTGGTGGAGTGAGCTACACGGTTGGAACGCTGTTTCTGACCTTCGACGGGCGTATGCGCTATTTTCACGCGGTCTGGCATGTTTTCGTAATCGTGGCCAGTGCTTGCCATTACTATGCAATCGTGGCGCTCATCATATTGCCCGGCACGAACTAACCGACCTTACTGCCAAACACCGTTGGAGAGTCGTTGTTTTGGCATACTCGGTTCCACATTTTGAAGTTGTGCAAGGGGATGGGATCGACATTGTAAGCGATATCCAATCAGGGATCGTTCGGTTCGCGATTCACGAATCGACGAATGACATTGGCTGTGATCGTCGAGACCGCTTGATCCACCATAATACAAGCAGGCCACGTAATGGAACCAACAGAGAAGACCTGCCCGCCACTGGGCGTTTCGAAGTGAATAATCTCCGCGCCGCCGTTATCGGGATTTGTCCCTTTGGCCAGCAGCCTCACGTTGGGCGGTGATTGAGGCGTGATCTTGTCGGTTTCGTGCCCGGAAGCGCCGCCGGGAATCCGTTGATGGAGGCTTTTCTCGCCAAAGGTCTCACCGCTTCTCAAACCTGTTTCCGCAAAGCACCAATGTCCATCGTCGATCACTTGGTACGGAGCGGCGGTCATGATCCCAGCGAACGTGAAGGCGACGCCCAGCAGGTTCGCCTCGGATTCATACCGCTTGTCAAACCGGCTTTCCCATTCCTTGCCGTCGGCGTCATACTGAGGATCGGAATGACTCCAACGCATGTTTTGATAGACGATGCGACGTTCGTCGAGGAACTCGACTTCGCAATTCAACCCATTGCCTCCCAAGTAAATCAACTGCCCGCCACGTTCAAAGACCCATCGCTTTAGTCGGTCGTACATTTCGCGCGACCAGTATTCGGGATGCGTACTGAGGATTAAGACGCGGTAGTCATCCAGCGGCACTCGATCGAAATGAAATTGCGTTTCGCTGTAGTAGTCGTAGTTGAAGTGTTGTTGTTCGAGCCAACCCAACAACCGCCATTCCGCCGCCGCCATGTGACAGCCTTGCCGTCCAGCGATCGGATCGGTTAGCTGTTCGGATTCGTCGATATGGTTGAACGGGTCGGGACGATCCAGCGAAAGCGGTTGGTACGAGTCTGAATCGTAAGTGCGGTGTTCGGCATCGGTGTAACGAGAAAGTTCGAGCCGCGCGTTGACCGTGGGCGTCTCTGGGAACTGGTCCGCGTGGATGTAGTTGCTTCGCCCACCGAAGCTGTTGTACGCATTCCAGGTGATATCCGACGCCAGCACGGCGATCGGCGCGGTTGGCCGTCGTGGCGAAACGATCCAGGGAAAGCTAAAAAATGCGCCCGACTTGGATCTCGCATGTAGATAATACAGTCCGCTCAGCTCGGGCGCTTCGATGGCTTGGCTGAGGGCCGCACCGTGGTAGCCAAATCTGTTCCACTGGATGCCTGTTTGTGTGAAATCGCCATCGGGGTTGATCTGCATGTTGGCACGCGGACCGTGTTCGTCAAACGTGCCGATGCGGCGGACGAACTTCTTCTCTGCGCCGTAACGCCATAACTCCAATTCGTATTCTTCGATGGCGTGGACGCGAAATTCGGATTGCTCGCCAGAGGCCACACACATCGGCCACATGTACCCCACCAGACCGTCGG
>JASLRF010000597.1 GCA_030744095.1 Pirellulaceae bacterium
ACCCTCCGTGATCCATCCCTGGGAGACGATTTTCACTGACTGGCAACAGTGAAACAAAACTGCCCTCCAAAAACTAGCTCAGTTCACCAGGAAATGCCAACTTTGGCGCGGCCTAGATGTACTCTCACCACGCCAATCGCGAATCTCCTTGAAAAGCTGCCGGCGCGGCAAGACCACAAGTTCGGCGGCGGGATCGGGTGTATCGTCGGGAAACCGCTGTTGCGTAGCGGGGTGGATTTAGGTATCTGCCTTCACGCCATCTTCTTCCACGACAGTGAAAGTGAGCTAAGCGATGCTCGTGGTATCAGATCCCTCCACCCTACTTTCCTCGCCTGAATACGATGCGCCGTTGCGCACGTGCCCATTGTGCCAGTCACCCGCACTGAGTCGTTACGATTGCGACTACGAGGGGCGGCAGGTTGCTCGTTGCCGGCGATGCAGCCTACTGTTCATGAACCCGCAGTATACCGACCAATACCTGGCGGCATACTACGCTCAGTATTTTCACGATGGCCAAACGCCGGACCTTCCGATCGGCAACCCTGACGATGGCTCGCGCCGAGCAGCAGCAAAGACCGATATGTTCCGGTTCCTTGATCGATACACCACTCCAGGTCGGTTCCTTGCGATCGGTTGTTCAGATGGAATCGAATTGCTGCTGGCCGAACGCTCCGGCTGAGAGGCGGAGGGGTACGACGTTGACGAAGGGTACATGGAAGCGTTGCGGAAGAAGCTCGATAATCCAATCTACTCGGGCGACCTCTTCAAACTTTCGCTTCCGGACGAGCACTACGATTGCGTCTTCATGGACCAGGTGTTGGAACACCCCAAAAACCCCCAGGACTATCTCCGTGAAGTGCATCGTGTTCTCAGGCCAGGCGGAGTCCTGTTCATCGGCTGTCCGAACATCCGGTCCATCTCGAGCCGCATGAAGACAATACTTGGCAAGGCGCGGCTCAAGCAGCGCCGCGGGCGGCACTACGACATGTTTCACCACCTCTTCTTTTACGACCCGCGAACACTATCGCGGACCCTCGAGACCTACTATGGCTACGAGGTGCTCGCCGCGCACGGCGACCCAATGACCGGTCACAGGACGCCGGAAGTCGAGGACACGTGGCGGACTCGAGTGGGAAACTGGGTGCGCCGTGAATTTCCAGTCTTCGAGAGCAGTTTTCGCTTGTTGGCAAGAAAACCGACGGGTGTGTCCGCGGCTACCAAGACGTCCCGGCACGCCGCTTGAGTTTCCAGCTCCTGCTTCATCCAGCGATTTGAGTTTCCAGCTCCTGCTTCATCCAGCGATTAGTCACGGCATTCGAGAACATTCAGCGCAGATCCATGTCGCATTGCTGGTCGGTCTGCAGCAGTGAGTTGTGGGTACTGCGATAGCGTGGCATGACCGGGAGGTTTTGGGGGATCGCGCTGTCGTGGATGGGGGCAGCGAGAGTTGAGTGCTGGTCAGTCCGCGGTTCGGCTGCCAGAATGATGGCGAACGTCGGATGTGAATCTACGGGAGGAGTAGCAATGATTGACTTGGCAGGACACGCCGTCCTAGTCACGGGGTCGACCAAAGGGGTTGGACGTTCAATTGCAGTGGCGATGGCTGCTGCCGGTGCGGACGTTGTCATCCATGGTCGTGCCGAAGGCCAGGCGTCGCGCGAAGTGCTTTCCGCGTGCCAAGACAAGGGCGTTCGAGCGGAGTTTGTGACCGGGGATCTGTCCGGACCCACGGACGCGGCGGTCGAGCGGATGTTCGAGCAAGCACAGGCGGCACTGCCCGAGATTGACATTCTGGTCAATAACGCAGGGACCTACGACGACGTGCCATATTTGGAAATGGACCTGCCTCGATTTGAGCGAACGATGCGGCTTAATGTCTTCGCGCCTTTCTTTCTCACGCAGCGCTTCGCGCGCCATTGGGTACGGCAACGAGTCAACGGACGCGTGCTGATGATCGGATCGATCAACGGTCGCATGGCCGAACCGACGCACTCGGGCTACGACACGTCAAAGGGAGCTGTCGAGACAATGGTCAAGACGTTGTGTGTCGAGCTTGCTCCGCAGAACATTCGCGTCAATGGTCTAGCGCCTGGATTGGTCGTCACGCCCTTGACCTCGATAATCGAGGAGGATCCCAACTTCAAACGTTGGATGTGCCTGCATACGCCCAATGGCGAGGTGCCGGGTAGTGAGGTGGTGGGCGACGGCGCGGTGTACCTTTGCAGCGACGCAGCACGGCACGTGCACGGACAGATGCTGTTGGTCGACGGCGGCATGAGCATTTGGCAGCAGCCTGACATGCCGCTCGGCTGGAAGTAGGGTGAACGGCAGAAAAGATGCTGCCAACCGGACGTGTCTGAGAGGGCGAAGTGACTGCTGAGGACCGCCCGATCAACAACTAACGCATAGTCGTTGTTCGCTCCAAGAACATAACGCCAAGTTCGCGGAGCGAACAGCGACTTGATGTGCCAGCCCTGGACCGGTTCGGCACTCGTCACTGGCTCGCAGGGAAGACAGATTCCAGCTGATCGGCCGTGAACGTCAACGACTTCCGCAGCTTACCCACGCGAAAGTTGATCGTATTTGTCTGGTCTGGTAGCAACTCGAGAAAGAACGCGACTCCAAACGTGACATTCTCGGGCCCTTTCTTGAGCGGCACTTCGAAATACAACCAAGCATCCTTCAAATCAACTTCGTGGCCCACCCAAACCAGCTTGGCTCGTTTGCCGTCAGCTTCTTTCGCGATAAAGGATCTCCTCAGATATTTCTGCATCAGACGATCGATCCCTGCCGATCTGTCCAGGTCGACCGGGCGGTCGGCAATACGCCGCAGAGCCTGTTCAAGGTCTACCGGATTGACCTGCAGCGCGATCTCTAGTCGCCCCGTCTTGGCATTCCATTCCGCTTCCGCAATGCTCGCATGGCGCGGATGCGCGAGCGTGCTGCCACTGAGCAACAGCAGACACGACAGGGTTACGACCGTTCGAGGAATTACTGTCCGATAGTCGCCTCTCGCTCCGCGAAAGGAACGTGCTTTCGCGGAGCGAAAGACGACAATAAAAGATCGAACACTGCTCAGCAACGCGTCGCATGCAGTAATCGATATTGCCACGCTGTTCCTCATGATTCTTTTTTCTCCACCTTGGCTTTTTCACTCGTTTTGGCTTTCTCGACTGCTTTGGCTTTTTCGGCCGCTTTGGCTTTTTCGGCCGCCTTGGCTTTTTCGCTCGCTTTGGCTTTCTCGGCCGCCTTTTCGGCTGCCTGGGCCTTTTGCATTTCGTTCTTCTGTTTTCCGGCTTTGAACAGCTGAAAACGAGACTTCGCAATTCGCGGCGGAAAGTAGTTATTGTCCAGATCGACGTCCGCCGTTTCGAGATGTGGATCCAGGATCAAGCCTTTAATCGCCTTTTCCGTAATGATCAACTTGGAGACTTGTTGGTTGTTGCGTCGCCAGATTTCAGCGGGGATTCGCAGTTCGGAATCTGTGCCGTCTTCGAATTCAATCTGTAGCACGATCGGCATGACCAGCCCGCCATGGTTCTTGAAATCGACAATGTAGAAGTTCTTCTTAGTGGCCAGCAGTTTTTTCTCTTCCTCAGAAAGGCCCTTGAGCAGCCCCTGGTAGGATTTTCGTTCGGCACCGGTAACGGCAGTGGCATCGAATTTCGAATAAAAGTCCTTCAGTTCGGGGAATAGATCATCGCGTTTCTCGAGCGGTTCGTTGCGCTGCTTGGAAAGGTTGTCAGGTTTTTCGCCCCGCGCCTTCTTCAGTGGCTTTTCGACGTCGGGGTCGCGCGTGTCAACTTCAAACAACCGCACGTTCTCGATGGCGATGTCTGTGTGGTCTGTCGTGTAGAACCAACCTCGGAAAAACCAATCGAGATCGATCGCCGAGGCATCTTCCATGGTCCTGAAGAAGTCGGCTGGCATGGGCCGCTTGAACATCCAACGACGAGCGTATTGGCGGAAAGCGAAATCGAAAAGTTCTCGCCCCAGAATTGTCTCGCGCAGGATGTTCAGCGCCGTGGCTGGTTTGCCATAACCATTGGGACCGAACTGCAGGATCGATTCCGAGTTCGTCATGATCGGCACCTGTGTTGTGCTGCGCATGTAGGAGACAATGTCGCGTGGCTCACCACGTCGAGATGGATAGTTCTCTTCCCACTCCTGTTCGGACAGGTACTGCAGAAACGTGTTGAGACCCTCATCCATCCACGTCCACTGGCGTTCATCCGTGTTGACGATCATTGGAAAGTAGTTATGGCCGACTTCGTGGATGATCACGGAGATAAGCCCGTACTTGGTGCGTTTCGAGTACGTGCCATCCTTCTCTGGTCGCGGACCGTTGAAACAGATCATGGGATATTCCATGCCCCCAATCGGGCCATTGACGGAATATGCGACGGGGTACGGATAATCGAACGTGTACCGTGAATAGACGTTCAGTGTGTGAATGATCGCGTGGGTCGAGTACTTGCTCCACAACGGTTCAGCCTCTTTGGGATACAGCGACATGGCCATCACGCGGTTACCATTCACGTCGTGCTGCTGTGCATCCCAGATGAATTTTCGCGACGAGGCAAAGGCGAAGTCACGGACGTTTTCGGCCCGATAGATCCAGGTCTTTTTGCCGGTTGGTTTTACTTTTTCCGCAGCTGTGGCTTCTTGGGGATTGACGATGAACACAGGCTTGCCTGCAGTTTCTGCCTGTTTCAGTCGTTCACGTTGGACGTCCGTCAGTACTTCTTCGGGATTCTGCAAGACACCGGTCGCTCCAACGATGTGGTCATTCGGGACTGTCAACCGGACCAGATAGTCTCCCAACTCCAAAGTGAATTCACCGCGACCGACAAACTGTTTGTGCTGCCATCCGGTCGCGTCGGTATAAGCGACCATGCGGGGAAACCACTGGGCCATTTCGTAGAGGTAGTTGCCATCTTCCTTAAAGAACTCGTAGCCCGTTCGACCTGACAGGACTTTGTTATCATTGATGCGAAAATTCCAGTCGACTGAAAACAACACCGACTCGCCGCTGGCCAACGGTTTGTCCAAGTCAATCCGCATCATGGTCTTGACGATGGTATGTTCTAGCGGTTTGTCCGCTGCATCACGCACGCTGGTGATGTTGACGCCACCGTCAAACGTCTCACGCACGAGCAGCGTCTTAAGTTGGTTGTAAGACAACCGTGTGATGTTCGACCTCGTTGCAGTCGTGGCCGCATCGGAACCTCTGGCAAAAATATTCGCGTCGAGCTGCAACCAGAGATAATTCAAACTGTCTGGCGAACGATTCAGATAGGTGATCGTCTCAGAACCGATGATCCGCTGATTCTCGTCATCAAGCTCGACATTGATGTGGTAGTTGGCGCGCTGCTGCCAGTAGCCTCGACCAGGTGCCCCCGAGGCTGTCCGATAGTCGTTTGGCGTGGGCAAGATCTCTTCGAGTTGCCGGAATTTATCCTCCTGTCCGTACTTACCGTTCCGCACGCCATCTTGAGCCCAAACTGAAACGCAGGCAGAAACCAACAGGAGCGACAAGAAGAGGCGTGAAATCATGGTTGTAAAGCTCGTGGCAGGGCGAGGGGTCACAAACTACGAGTTCTCAGCCCACCGAGCAGATCGACGGGATCGCAGCACTTTTCTCCATTAAAATCGCCAGCGTATCTGGAGACAAGCAACGTCGCTCGTGTTTTCCCCAAAAGCACCTGTCTGAGGGGCGAAAAGAACTCCGCTCACCGCCGCGGCACAAGCCGAATCTCGTACAGCCGGGGCCAGTTTTTGCCAGTGACAAACAGACGTTTTCCGGCCTCGTCATAGGCGATCCCATTTAGAACCGCTTCCTTATCCGGTCGCTGGTTCTGCGGCCAGAGCCTGCTGAGGTCGAAATAACCGGTCACTTCGCCCGATCTCGGCGAAATCCGTACGATATAGTCCTTGTACCAGACGTTGGCCAGAATCTCGCCATTGACGAACTCGAGTTCATTCAAATGGCGAATTCGGTTTCCTCCACTGCGGACCGAAAGTCGGCGGACGACACGAAACGACTTGGGGTCCAAGAACCGCAGCGTCGACGTGCCATCGCTGACAATCAAGTTGCGACCGTCTTGCGTAATGCCCCAACCTTCGCCCGAATAACGAAACTTCTGCCGCAGCTCAAACGTCTTTCGGTCATAGACCATGCCGACGTTGGACTTCCAGGTCAACTGGACAATCGTATCGCCCCAAGCGGTGATGCCCTCGCCGAATACGCGGTCGCCAAGCCGAACTTGTTGCTGAACCTGTCCGGTCTTCAAATCGACTCGGCGCAACGCCGACCGTCCGTATTTGCCAGTCCCTTCGTAAAGTGCGCCGTCGACGAAGATCAGGCCTTGCGAATAGGCGTCGGCGTCATGCGGATATTCGTTGACCACTTGGGCAATGTAGACTTGCGGCGGGCCATCCCGACCGCTGGCCCAGACTCCGATGCCCACAACACAAACAACAACCGCTCCCAACAGCACCCACCGACTTCTTCGCGGAGGCGCGATTCTTCGAGGCGCGATGGGTGGCGATTTTCGTGGTGTGATCTTTCTACCCATCAGGCTTACCTCGGTCGTTGCGATAAACTAACGTAGGGGAAACGATGGTTGGGTATCAAGGCCGGAATCGGCGATCCGGCGATCGGAATCACGGTAAGAACGGCTTCGCTCTACCAATTATTGCCAGTAGATTGCAATGGTCGAGCACAGCGGTGGACGATTCTCGATCGGTCGGCTAGCGTGCACCGCACGGGCAGCCGGTAATTCTCACACATCGCGTGTTTGTTGCCAACGGTCGGACTTCGTCAGTCATTGAGTTTTGAACGGGAAATCCATGAAAACTGCGGCATCTGACTCGACATCTGCCACGCCGTCGCAACGCGTTGCCGTCATTGGTGGCGGCATTACAGGCCTGGCCGCCGCGCATCGGCTTGTCGAGCTGCAACCCAATGTCGCCGTCACACTGTTTGAGGCCGCGCCTCGTCTGGGAGGCGTTTTAGAAACTGTCCATCGGGATGGATACCTGGTGGAAGCCGGTGCGGACAATTGGATCACCAACGTCCCCTGGGCGACGGACCTATGCAATCGAATTGGATTTGCCAACCAGTTGGCAGAGACGAACGCCACACACCGAGGCGCTTTCGTGATTCGTCGCGGCAAGTTGCGGAGAATCCCTCCTGGTTTTGTTGTTATGGCGCCGAGTCGTATCTGGCCTGTCATTATGACACAGATCCTGAGCCCGTGGGGGAAGCTGCGTTTGGCTTGCGAATCCTTCGTATCGAAGCGAGCAGAGGAGGACGACGAGAGCTTGGCTTCCTTCGTTACCCGACGGCTTGGTCGCGAAACCTACGATCGGCTCGTTCAGCCCCTGATTGGCGGTATTTATACCGGTGATCCTGAACTGCTCAGCCTGCGCTCAACGATGCGGCGGTTTCAAGATATGGAACGCGAACATGGCAGCTTGACGCGCGCCATCCGGAGTCAGAACAAAGACCGATCCGCGGCCAGTGATGGCGGGGCACGGTATAGCATGTTTATGGCACCGCGCGACGGACTGTCCAGCTTGATCGACGCGATCGCTGCGCGGCTGAAGGCCGATTCTGTCCGGCTTTGTTCGACGGTGACGCGGCTCTTCCGTAGCGGCTCGCACTGGAACGTGCAGACGACGAACAATGCAGCAGAGGCCGAGTCGTTTAACGCCGTGATTGTAGCAACTTCCGCACACGCGACCGCCAGACTGTTGAGCGAACTCGATCCCCAACTTGCCGACGAGCTCGGTGCAATCACGCACGCGAGCTGTTCCATCGTGTCGTTAGGTTACCGCCGCGATCAGATCGCGCATCCGCTGGACGGGTTCGGTTTTGTTGTGCCGCGCATCGAGAAACGCAAGATCCTCTCGGCCAGCTTCTCGAGCGTCAAGTATCCGCGCCGAGCGCCGGAAGGACACGAGTTGGTGCGAGTTTTCGTGGGCGGAGCGTTTCAGCCAGAGCTCGCCGCCTTGCCGGACGACGCGTTGCAACAGATCGCCACGACTGATCTGCGCGATCTACTGGGGATCCGTGGTGAACCCCGGCTCGTCGAAATCAGCCGCCGCCCTTCGGCAATGCCCCAGTATTACGTGGGGCACGAAGCGCGTGTTGATCGGATTGAAGGCCTGATGGACCAGCATGACGGGCTCCAGCTCGCCGGCAACGCTTTTAACGGAGTC
>JASLRF010000598.1 GCA_030744095.1 Pirellulaceae bacterium
AAAAAAAAGAAGTAGACGGATCAGAAATGATCTGAGCAGAGGAAGGAAACGATCAGAAGGAAAAATGAAGAAGTAGACCCGAAGGAAAAGTGGTCGGCCTTCAATGATCGATACTGGCTGGTTTTATGTGATCGCTATCAATATTGTCTATCCCAAAAGGTACAGTGATGTCGCGTTTGCACCGCGCTCGGGTCGAGCTCCGCGGGCGCATGGAGCAATACCAATGACTCCAACACAGCCATGCGAGGCCTATCAGGAACTGCTGTCAGGCTATCTCGACGGCGAGTTGACGCAAGGCGACCGGCAGCGCGTCGAGTTGCACGTGGCATCGTGTGCGGCGTGCCAAGAGACTTTCGAAGAGATGACTCGGCTGCGTGACGGTATTGGAAAGCTGTCGTTCGGAGAAATGTCATCTGAAGAATGGAGCACAATTATGAATGGTGTGACGGTCAGAACGAGTCGGTTGTTTGGTTGGCTGATGTACATTGGTGGATCTATGTTGCTGCTTGGATATGGTGCTTACGAGTTCGCGATTGACGAGGAAGTGCCAGCCATGGTCAAAACCGGCTTGGCCACTTTAGTCATCGGTCTTGGAATGTTGTTATTCTCAGTAGTCCGGCAACGAATAGTCTCAGCCAGACACGACAAATATAAGGACGTGCAGATATGAAACAGGTGATGGTCGTGACGACCCCTGAAGTTTCGGGCAAGCGCATCGGGAAAACACTCGGACTCGTCCGCGGCAACACGATCCGGGCGCGGCACATTGGCAAGGACATCATGGCCGTGTTGCGTCACATCGTCGGCGGCGAGATTCATGAATACGCCAAGCTGTTGGCTGAAAGCCGCGAGCAGGCGTTGGATCGAATGGTGGCCGAGGCCGAGGAACTGGGTGCCAATGCGATCGTCGGCGTCCGTGTCACGACGTCAGTTGTGATGAATGGCGCTGCGGAGATGTTGGCGTACGGCACCGCGGTGGTTCTTGAGGAGATAACAACCGGCGCGGGAAGCAACAACGCCTGATCCCTGGTGCGTCAATAGTTGTGGCTGTTCGCTCCACAAACTTGGCGTTATGTTTGCGGAGCGAACAACGACTATGCGACAGTTGGTGATCGGGCGCACCAAAAAGCTCACCGCTGGAGGATGCAATGCGACAGTTCGTGCTAATCACTGTGACGATTCTGATGACCAGCTTTCGGCCCGTTCTTGCCGAACCGCCGAACCCTACTCCCGATGACTTGGGCGTGGCGGCAAATCAGTTCATCGACCAACTGGTTGGAGGGGAATTCGAAAAAGGAACCGAGCGTTTTGATGAGGCAATGACAAAGGCCATGTCACCGACACGACTGAGGCAGACCTGGATAAGTTTGTTGCTAACATGTGGGGCACTCGAAAGTCGAGGCACGACATACCGCGCGAAAATCGCGGCGTACGATGTTGTCTACGTGCCGTGCCAATTCAAGCTCAAATCGCTGGAGATCAAGGTCGTTTTCGACCGAGAGAAAGCGATTGCCGGGCTGGCCTTTGTGCCACCAAAAGCCGAACGCGAGTACAAGCTGCCCTCATATGTCGACAAGAAGGCCTTTCGTGAATCTGATATATCCGTTGGCGATGACCCGTGGAAACTACCCGGCACACTAGCCCTTCCCAACGGCAAGGGCCCTTTCCCCGCTGTGGTGCTCGTTCATGGTTCGGGGCCGAACGACCGAGACGAAACCGTCGGGGCGAACAAACCTTTCAAGGACTTGGGCATGGGCCTGGCGGCCAACGGTGTCGTCACACTTCGTTACGACAAACGAACCAAAGTCCATGGTGTCAAGATGGTACTGTCAAAGAACCCGTTGACGGTCAAGCAAGAGACAGTTGACGATGTGATTGAGGCGGTGCGACTTTTGAAGGAGAACGCGATCGTCGATGCGAAGCGCATTTTCGTCTTGGGGCACAGCCTGGGCGGGTATCTGGTTCCCCGGATTGCCGCTCGTGATGCGGAATCTCTGGTCGCCGGCTACGTCGTGTTAGCCGGCAGCACGCGACCAACTGAAGATCTCATGTGGGAGCAAACCAACTACATTCTGAAACTGGACGGGACGCTTTCCGATGCCGACCAGGAACGCCTGGACACGTTGAAACAACAAATCGACAAGATCAAAAGTGCCGGACTTGCCGATGAGTCGCCCGCGACCTCAATCCTCGGTGCGACTTCGCCGTATTGGCTCGACCTACGCGGTTATGAACCTGCACGGCAAGCGACGAAGATCATGCGCCCAATGATCATCCTTCAGGGCGAGCGTGATTATCAGGTCACAATGGTGGATTTTCAGAATTGGAAAGATGCACTCTCGTCGCGCGACGATGTTCAATTCAAGAATTATCCCGACTTGAATCATCTCTTCATCAGCGGACATGGTAAGAGCACGCCAAGCGAGTACGCTTTGCGCGGCAACGTGTCCAAGCTGGTTGTCGATGACATTCTTAACTGGATTAACCTGCGCTGACCGACTTCCCCTCGAACAAACGGTTGAACGTCCTTCGCCTAAAGTTTCTTCTTGGCCCCAGTTCCAAAAGGGTTCTCGTGAGGCGCCAACTCGTATCCCAAACACGGTGGAATGTGAGCGTCGTTGTTGCGGCCGACCATTCGCCACGTGGAGTGGAATCGACGGGCAATCTCGTCGGTAAAGATCACCGGTGCCATGAACCGACGATCCTTGCCTCCGTTCAAGTTGAAATGAATGTGACTCTTCTGCGCCAGTTCCTGGTTTACCGGGAGATACATGCGAGCAATGACGTCACCTTTCTTCACTCGATCACCGCGCTTCACCAGAATGAACGGCTCATAAAACGTGTCGTCACCGGGATCAACAAAGGGCTCGATGCTGTAGTGGAAGTCCACGGCGTTTCCATTTGCGCCGGCAAACGTCAGGCCAATTCCGTAACGACGATTTGCAACTCGGCGATCGAGTGCGGGCTCAAACATTTCGCGCAATCGGAAGTAGAAGTCGATCCGCGAGATAACACCATCAGCGACAGCATAGATAGCCGGAAACTGCTCTACTTGGCTCACCGGTATCGGTTCGTTCGGTAGCTTAAAGTACACATGCCCACCAGTGTGCGGTCTCTCGGCATTCTCGCCTCGATACGGATGGCCGGTGCGAATGACATCCAAGTCGACAATGAACCGATCGGATTTGTTTGTCGCAAATGAGACGATGTCCGGCAAGTTCGCCAGTGCCTGCGCCCGCTGTTTACCTGAAATGCTAACCGCGCGTTTGGGCGGCGGTGATGCCGGTGCTGTAAGCAAATGCTTGGCGATGCGTTTGGAGATCCCCTCGGGCTTTGCGCTCTCACTGTTTGCCAGGACCACAATCGTGTGATCACTTTCGGGGTAGTACGCGAGATGGCTACGAAACCCATTGATCCCTCCGCCATGCCCGATTGTCCTGCGCCCCTCTGATTGGCCAATAAACAGGCCCAATCCGTATGCGATGGCCTTGTCGTTGCCCAGTACACCCCGGGTCGTCATCTTCTGATAGGACTCCTTGGATAGAACTCGATAATCCACGAGCGCACGTTGCCACTTGATCAGGTCTTTGACGGTGGAGGCGATCGCGCCGGCCGAGAACGGTTGCGTCATGCTAAGAAAGGGTGCGTGCTCAAGGTCTCCCCGAACGCGGCGATAGCCTCGTGCGCGGCCTGGAATGATGTGGCGTACTCTGTCGTAGTATGTTTGTTCCAAGCCAAGTGGCGTGAAGACGCATTCCTGCAAGTACTGCTCGTACGACTTCTCTGCGGCTGTTTCCAGTATGACGCCCAGCAGGTAATAACCGGAGTTACAGTATTGGAATTGCTCACCCGGCTTGAAGTGAAACGGCAACTCCTTGAATCGTCCGATCATCTCGTCGTGAGACACGTCGTTGCGCATGAGAAGGCGGTACGACGGCAGATCAGTGAAGCTCTGAATCCCAGAAGTGTGTTGCAGCAGATTCCGTATGGTGACCGCATGTTCCTGCGTTGGATAATCTGGGAGGTACTTGGTAATTCGGTCATCCAGTGCGATCTTCTCTTGTTCCGCGAGCTGAAGAATAGCAGCTGCGGTAAACTGCTTGGTAATCGACCCGATCCGGTAGACCGTCGTCGCCGTTGCCGGCACTTTGGTTTCCAGTGCGGCGAAGCCGAAACCGTCGGCAAGCAGAATATCGTCTCCGCGAGCGATGCCGATACTCACACCGACAGCACGATTTGCCTCGATGGCCTCGTTGGCGATCGCCCTAACGGCGCCTGCTAAGTCCGTGGGAGGTGCCGACCAAAGTTCGGTCGTCGAAAGCGACAAACAGATCAGGACCGTGTTGGTCAGGATCGTGTTGACGATAGGTACGAGCCGTGTTGTTTGCATCTTGCTGTGTCTCCCGCCAAAGGTGGACAAGGAATAACACTCAAAGGGGCGGCTAAGTATCGCTTAGTCAAGTTCCTTGATTGCGATGTTTCGGAATTGAACCAGCGCCGGTGGGCTTCGCCAGTTTCCTTCCTTGTCCTTTCCGCCGTGATGCTGCAAGGCGATCCGACCTCGGCTCGGAATGCCGGGCAGCTGTGCATCCTTAAGAACTTGTTGGCCGTTCAGTTTTACCGACAGGCGATCTTCTCGCATGGTTAACTCGAACGTGTTCCACTGACCGATATTGTTGTCCGCGTTAGTCTTTGGTGTAACTCCGGCCCGGACTTCAGGTGTCATTGATTGGTCCATTCGATATCCATACACCTCGCCCGATCCAATCGGCCA
>JASLRF010000599.1 GCA_030744095.1 Pirellulaceae bacterium
CGCGCGGACAATAGCGGTCGCACCCTGCTGGCCGCGCATTACGGGGCCGGCGATGTCACGACCTACCGGATCAAGGACGGCATCTGCACCGCCGAATTGCTCGACCACAAAGTGACTGAAAAGACGGCGCATTGTGTCGAAGTCGATCCATCTGGAAAATTCGTGTTCGTCCCGCACACGGCACCCAATAAGGTGTATCAATTCCGCCTGGATGACGCGACGGGCAAGTTGAGCCCCAACGACCCGCCGTTCGTCGCCGGGCCAGACGCGGGTCACCTTTATCACCAGCCGCGCCACTACGCCCATCATCCGAAGTTGAATCTGGCTTACACGTCCAACGAACGTGGCGGCGGAATTACGGCGTGGGCTTTCGATCCGCAGAAGGGAACATTGACCAAACTGCAAACGCTGTCAACACTGCCTCCGAGCTATTCGGGCGCAAGTGCAGCGGCCGACATTAAGATCACGCCGGACGGACGATTCGCGTACGTGTCGAATCGTGACCTGACGAAGCGAAAAGAAGGTGAAGTGCCGAAGGATACACTTGCAGGTGTGTCGCTCGATCCCGAAACAGGCAAGATGAAACTGATCGGCTACTATCCCACGGCTCACTTCCCGAGGTCGTTCTGCATCGACTCGACGGGCAATTTTGTTTTTGTTGCGGGTCAGCAGGCAGCGGCAATGATCGCTTATCGGATCGATCAAAAAACTGGTGAGTTGAACAAGCTTGCGGTCTACGAAACGGGTGGTGTGCCGATCTGGGTGATGTGCGGTGCGGTTGAATGATGATATCGCTTCGCCAACAAGTTGTGTGTGCGATCAACTCCTGACATACTCGAATCTAGACCAACGGCCCAATCATCCAATAGGCGTCCAGCAACCATGTACCGCGTGATACTGTTTCTGTTGGTTTCCATCCACACCGTCTCGGGCTTTGCGGCCGAGCGTCCCAACGTACTGTTCATTGCCGTGGATGATCTCAGGCCCGAACTGGCCTGCTACGGCAAGAAGTATATCCACTCGCCCAATATCGACAAGCTGGCGCGGCGAGGCGTACTGTTCGAGCGGGCCTATTGCATGGTGCCGACCTGTGGAGCGTCACGCGCAAGCCTGATGACTGGCATCCGACCTGCGCGGAGCCGGTTCGTCAGCTACCTGACGTGGGCAGAGAAGGATGCCCCGGGGATCACAACACTCAACACCCAATTCAAACAGAACGGCTATAACACGCGTTCGTTGGGAAAAGTATTTCATCACCCGGCAGACCATGCCGCAGGTTGGTCCCAACCCCCGTGGCGACCGAAAGGTGTATTACCGTATCACCGTGCCGAGAACCGTGCGTTACTCAAGAAACAGCAGAAGAAAGGGACGCGGAAACGCGGGCCGGTATGGGAGTCCGCGGATGTGCCAGATAACGCGTACGGCGATGGTATCCTGGCGGAACGGGCGATCAAGGATCTAGGGCAGCTCAAATCACAGGAGCAGCCGTTCTTCCTGGCCGTTGGTTTCTTCAAACCGCACTTGCCGTTCATTGCACCACAAAGATACTGGGACTTGTACGACCGCGAAGAGATCCAACTTCCCAAAAACTATCATGTCCCCAAAGGGGCGCCGCGCGAGTCGATCCACTCGTCGGGTGAACTTCGAGCTTATGCTGGAATCCCAGCAAAAGGGCCGGTGTCGGACGAGACCGCCCGCAACTTGATCCACGGTTATTATGCTTGCGTCAGCTACACCGATGCTCAGATCGGCAAGCTGCTCGATGAACTCGACCGACTCGAACTGACGGACAACACCATTGTCGTACTCTGGGGCGATCACGGCTGGAATCTCGGCGAACATACTCTGTGGTGCAAACACAGTTGCTATGAAACGTCGATGCGGATCCCCATGATCGTGCAGGCTCCCGGCATCACAGGTGGTCAAAGAAGAGCGGGGCTCACCGAGTCCATCGATCTGTATCCATCACTCTGTGAATTGGCTGGGCTTCCGTTGCCGGAACATCTACAGGGCCAGAGCTTCGCGACTCTGATGAAGAATCCACAAGCCGATTGGAAAACGGCGGCAGTCGGTCGCTTTCGAAACGGTGACACCATTCGAACGGATACATTCCGATTCACCGAATACACCGACGCCAAGAATAAGCTTGTTTCCGCGATGCTGTACGATCACACGACCGATCCTAATGAGAACACGAATATTGTTCGCCAGAGCGCCGTCGCGGACCGTCTAGCTGAGGAGTTGCGACAGAAGAAGGGGCGAGACGAGAATTCGGCAGTGAAATGAGCAAGCCAATTTGGTTCCAAGTTGTCGTTTCGTTCACGGCCCCGTGATTCGTGAAGTACTTGCATTGTGAAACGCCGATCGATCGATTACGCGCAACGCAGACACCACCTGGTCGATATCACATTGCGCAAACGTGGCATCTGCGATCCGCGAGTTCTGGCCGCCATGCGATCCGCCCCGCGTGAAGAGTTTGTTTCTACTGAGCTGCATGACGTGATTTACGACGATTGCGCCCAGTCGATCGGAAGCGGTCAAACGATCTCGCAGCCGTTTACCGTGGCGTTCATGGTACAAGCGGCCCAACTTTCAGAAAGTGATACAATTCTGGAAATTGGAACCGGTTCTGGTTATGGGGCGGCCGTCCTATCCCAGTTGGGAGCAACCGTTCATTCGATTGAACGTCTCCCGGAACTTGCCGAGCTCGCTTCGCAACGGTTGCAGGCGTTCGGTTATGCGAACGTGCAAGTTCACGTTGGCGACGGTTCGCTAGGGCTGGCCGATTACGCGCCGTTCGATGCAATCGTCGTGACAGCGGGAGCCGCTGCCTTGCCTGTCGCCTATCGCGAGCAACTACGAGAAGGCGGGCGAATAATCATCCCGATTGGAAAGACGCCGACGCGCCAGCAGCTGGTTCGGTATACGCGGCGACAGGGCAAGTTGCAGTTCGAAGATTTGGGCGCGTTTGCGTTTGTGCCACTGGTGGGACGTAACGGATGGTCGCCTGACGCATGAGAATCGAGGTGGGTAGGAATCACGTGGTCGGAAGATCTGCCCATCGCGAATTGAAACCTGCACCTGCGGTTACCTGACGAGGATTCAGGCGGTGGACTCAGATCTCGACGCGCTCACGCGTCGATCTTTCCGGAGTTCAAGACCTCGCTCATCAATTGCATTTGCGCTGGATCGATGTGTACGCCAAACATGTCACGGTAGAGATCCCATGTGACATTGCGACAGAGTGCATCGAAGTGCAGGAGGAGGCTGGAAGCGGGGGCATCGGTTCGAAAGACCCCCGGTGTATTCTCCTGCTGGGCATTGCTGACCCGGCTGGCAAAGCTCGGATGGGTGTCGAACAACCCTGTCGTTTCAGATGCCAACGCCTTGCGTAGCTTGCTTTTTGTCTTGCTGGGGATCCTTGAGATATTGTGCATGACCAGTTGCGGCAGATTGTCTCCCAAGACGCCCTGATGGATTAGGCCAAGGATGTCTCCCATGGATTTCTCATTTGCAGCACCAAGTTCGACCATGCGTCGAGACGTCGATTCAAAGAGGTCGCTTCCAGCCAAACGGGCTTCATGGCGGTCGGCGTCGAACTCCATTTGCCGAAGTAACACGCCTGACACGGCGTGCCCTGTCATCATCAAGATCCACAGCAGACCTCGCCCTAACCAGACAAACCCCTGGGCCAACAGGAACATCCAGCCGATGCGGAAATCCACTTCAGCTACGACGTTCTCCAACCAATCGTCCCACTCGTCGCGTTCATAGACGACCCGCGTAAACCAATGGCTGATGCTGAGAATCACGTAGGACAGCCGCATTCCTGCGCCTTGGCTGAAGTGGCCAAATTCGTGCGCCACAACACCTGCCAATTGCTGCGCCGAAAGTCCTGCAATCAGGGGCACTCCGAGCGTGAGGGTCAGGTCGTTGCCGATCAAGAAACTCAACCAACCGCGGCGAAATCCCGCGGAGGCGTTGACGGCGCTATCAACTTCGATCCGCTTTGGGCAGGGAGCACCGACCGCTTCAGCCAGGCGTGCGATAAATGCAAACAACAGTGGTTCACCGGATGGGGTGAGGGCTCGGGAAGATCGGACGTGCGACTGTCGCGCGAAGAGAGGTTTAATCATGAAGACGATTGCAATCGCACCAATGACTGCCGGAGCGGCATATGCAATCAACATGAAGATCGCTGCACGACCTCGCGTCGCAGTGAGCATCCCCGTGTGATGTGTGAAATGGTACACGACACCGGCTCCGATCAGCGCGATGAAGCACAGGTAGATGATCGGCAAAACAAGCATGACGCACATCACCAGTAAAGCACTCAGCCGATACGCAAATGACACACGAACGGGTTTGATGTTCCCGTGAAAGGCGCCCAAGATCGCCTGCTGTCGCTGGGCGACTGCCGCCCGTGAGGACTTCGTGAGTTGCAGCTTTGCGTCCTTTCCCTTTACCATCTCCAACTTAGACTCAGCGAGCGGAATCATTAGACTTCCACCGCATTTCTTGCAGCTCGCCTGTTTGCCCCCCAATTCGTCCTTGACTCGGAACGACGCATCGCAAAGGGGACAGTTGAATTGGATTGGCACGCAAATGCTCCACAGAGATGGTTCGTGAACGCACTCGTTATT
>JASLRF010000600.1 GCA_030744095.1 Pirellulaceae bacterium
ATCACAACTTCCGGTGGATCGATCGCGGCCGCGATCTGCTCGAATACGTTGTCCGGCAGCTTTCGAATCGCCGGCGGCGACGGGAACGGAATCAACATGCCGAATTCGTCAACGTTGCCCGAAAAACCAGGGCGGAGGGCCAGCGTTTCCACTCCGTTCTTGTAGAACACATAGGTTCGCTGCACACCAATTCGTTTAATTGGTGTCTGATTTCCAGCGTCCGCCCACAACACCGGCGGCACCAATCCGCACGGATCAGCGTAGGAAGGTGCGGGGAGTGCCAAGCCAGCTGCAAGCAGAAGGCCGCCGATAACAAGAGCTTGTCGCATCGTCTCTCTCCAACTCAGTTCGTTGCACCCTGCTTGTCGTGCAAACCCGGCAAATCACGGTGATCCACCAAAGTGCCCAGTGCTGTTTCCACCGTTAAGCGAATTCGCATTTCGATCCGCCCTTTGCAATCATTCTTGCCATTGCTGATCCAGATCTTGCTGATCTCTTTCCATTGCTCACCGCTCTCTTGGACTGTGAACCACGGTCCCGCCACCAGGTGAACGCCTTCCAGTCACAAACGTGTCCAAAGGTGATCGCGTCCAACTCGCTTCACGGTTCCGCTGGCAATCAGCGGCTGCAAGTTGTGCGGCACGAGCTTGAATTCATGGCGGCGGTCAAGCGGCACACTCGTCGGCGGCAGCGAAGCACGAACGACACCCGACTCGTCCACGAGCCGAATTGAAACCTCCGCGCGTCCGCGCGCCAGTTCTTGTTTTAATAAGGCCGCACGCAACGGGTCCAGCGGACCAGGGCCATCGCGATCCAGCATCGCGGTCACCTGTCGCCCGTAATACAGCAACGTCTCGAAAGCTTCGCCGGCTTCATCGACCGGTTCGACAGAAAAATCCGCCAGCAAATGCCGAAAGTGACGACGTGTTAGCTGTTTCGTCGGGTGACGACTCGTGGCACAACCGGACGCACAGACTTGGTCACCGTGCGGATGAAACGTGGCTCGGTCGCCATGCGCGAACTCGCCGTTGGATTCCAGCGAGATTGAAACGCTCCGCGATTGTATTGCGATCGGACGAACAAGTGTTTCCACAATCGCCGCCTCAGGGTCGACATCAAACTGGGCGATTGGGACTGTCGGCGGTTGTCGTCGCGCGGAAGGGCTCTCGGCTGATTGGCGAACTGCTGACCCCAGAAATGCCAGGCCGGCGAGGATGACAAGGGCAATCCAAATTCGCATGGTTTCAGCGGAGTTACGCAGTTTCAAGACATTCCGTGACAGCGTCAACCACAAGTGCAGTCGACCGCCCAAGCGTCGAAGTTGAGAAACGCGTCTCCTCGATAGAAAGAACATTTCCCCTGTTCCGCTGCAACTGTAGGAAGCCGCCTCAGCGTTTTCAAGTCAGAATCACCAGAAGAAAACCAACAGGCGAGTCTCCGGTGGCCGTAAGCGGCACACCTGGTCTCCCACCCAACCTGTGGAGGCAGCACATGCAGGCGTTTCGCGACAATGGTATAGTCAGGCGCCGGCCAGTTTCACCTCTTGTCAGGCAACCGATTGCGAGTGTGTCGCACGCCCACAAGATCGCTACGGAGCTCAGTCGATGTCCGATCTCTTTTTTTACCTCGGCTTGACCAACCTGCTGATGTGCCTCGTGGTGGCAGTGCCATTGGTCTTGGGTATGCGAAGCATTGGCGTGTTGAGCTTTTTCGAGCCATCAGCGGGTCCGCAACCTCAGGTTTCGGCGATTGTCGCGGCACGCAATGAAGAGCGCAATATTGAAGAGGCACTCTCGTCGTTGCTCGCCCAAGACTACCGACATCTGGAGATCATCGTCGTTAACGACCGCTCGACTGATCGGACCGGCGAGATTGTCGAACGGCTGTCAGGCGGCGACGATCGGTTGCGCGTAATTCATTTGAGCGAGTTGCCTGCCGGATGGATCGGCAAGAACTATGCGTTGAATGCCGGTGCCGCGAAAGCGCAGGGCGAGCTGTTGCTGTTCACAGATGCCGATGCTGTGATGCAACCCGACGTCATTCGACGCGCCGTCTCGTACCTGCGGGACAATCAAGTTGACCATCTACCAATGCTCTTTCGCGTGCGCATGCCGAACTGGCTTCTCGAGTCCTTTGTCGTCACGTTTTTCATTTATCTGTTAACGTACTGCCGCCCTTGGAAATGCCCCAATCCGCACAGCACAGCCCATATTGGCATCGGTGGATTCAATCTGATCCGCGCAGAAGTGTATCAAGCGATCGGTACGCACGAGGCACTTCGGATGCGGCCGGATGACGATCTGAAACTGGGAAAGCTCGTCAAGAAACACGGCTTTCGTCAGGTGTTTCTCAACGCGGCGGACATGATGTACGTGCCTTGGTATGCGTCGGTCCGCGAACTGGTGCTGGGTCTGGAGAAGAACGCGTTCTCCGGCGTGGACTACAACCTTGCGTTCGCGTTGGTCGCATCCGGTTCGATGTTGGCCTTCAACGTGCTGCCGTTCGTGGCCGTATTTCTCACGTCGGGCGTAACTTGGTATATCTACCTGGTCGTCGTCGTCATATTGCTCGCGATGGGCGTCGTGTCGGCTTATCATGTGAGGGCGCGAATGTCGTGTTGCCTGGCGTTTCCCCTGGGGGCGGCGATGTTCGTGTTCATTCAATGGCGTACCATTATCGTCAACATGACTAGCGGTGGAATCCGCTGGCGCGATACCCACTACCCGTTATCCGAACTAAAGGCCAACAAGATATGAAACCCAGTCTCCGCGTGACTACGTTTGCTTTCGGGATCGTCGTTGGATCATTGCTATTCAGCCAGCTGGCCCAGGCGGAAACGGGCTGGAAAGCCGGTGCGGCACGGGCCGTCATTACGCCGGAAAAGGCGATGTGGATGTCTGGCTATGGGGGTCGGAACAAACCGGCCGAAGGAAAACTGACCGATCTACACGCCAAGGTCCTGGTGCTCGAAGATGAAGGAGAACGACGCGCGGTTCTTATCACACTGGATTTGGTCGGGATCGATCGAACCTTGACGCACGACATTTGCACGTCACTGGCAGATAAATATGGCCTGGCCCGACATCAGATCGGTATTTGCACTTCGCACACCCATACCGGACCGGCCGTGGGGAAGAACCTGGCACCCTTACATTATTTGCAAGTTGATCAACAGCAACAGAAGTTGATTGACGACTACGCAGCGCAATTGCGAGCGAAAGTTGTTGCCGTCGTGGGAGAGGCGCTCAATAGCGTGGCACCGAGTCAGCTCGCCTGGGGCAGCGGGACCGCCACCTTCGCCGTGAATCGCCGCAACAATTCGGAGGCTAAAGTTCCCGAGGTACGTACCGCCGGAAAACTGGTCGGACCCCAAGACCATGACGTGCCCGTGCTGACCGTGCGTGACGTCGAAGGCAACTTGAAGACCGTGGTATTCGGCTATGCGTGCCATTCGACGGTTTTGAGTTTCTATCAATGGTCCGGAGACTACCCGGGGTTCGCCCAGATTGCGTTCGAAGAGAATAATCCCGGTTGTCAGGCGATGTTCTTTGCCGGTTGCGGTGCGGACCAAAACCCGTTGCCGCGGCGGACCGTCGAGCTGGCTCGACATTATGGCCGTCGCCTCGCGACTGCAGTCGAAGCCGTTGTGTTGACATCGCAAATGGCGCCGGTGCACGGATCGTTGACAACTTCGTATCAAGACATTGACCTTCCATTGGCCAAGCTGCCCACGCGCGAGGAGATCACAAAAGACACCACATCGACCAACAAGTACACTGCTGCTCGAGCCCGCATGTTGCTCGAACAACTGGATGATGGTCAGTCACTGGCCGGCACCTACCCATATCCGATCGGAGTTTGGCAGATTGGAGGCAAGGTTCAGTTTGTCTTGTTGGGCGGCGAAGTGGTGGTGGATTACGCAGTCCGCCTGAAAGCGGAATTGCAGGGTCTAAATACCTGGGTCGCCGGATATGCAAACGACGTGATGGCGTACATTCCGTCGCGGCGGGTGCTAGCCGAAGGTGGCTATGAAGGGGGCGGTTCGATGGTTTACTACGGGCTGCCGACGATTTGGGCGCCCGAATTGGAAAACGACATCGTGACAGAAGTTCATCGGCAGTTGGAGCCCAACTCACACTAGTGGTGCGTCCAGTTCGAGTTTACTAGTTTCTTGATTTTCAGTACCGTCTGGCGACTGTTTTTTGTTCGCACCAAGTTCCACGGACGGAATGATGAATAAGATCTATGTAGTTCGGCTGCCAGAGGATGAACGACTCCAACTCCAAGGGCTGCTGAAAGCGGGCAAGGCGTCTGCACTCAAACTCGCTCGGGCACGGATTCTGCTCAAGGCGGATCAGCAACC
>JASLRF010000601.1 GCA_030744095.1 Pirellulaceae bacterium
CCAGGCTGTTCGAGCAGCTCAAGCCAACGGGGTTCGCCGTCGTTAACGCCGACGATCCAGGTAGCCAAAATATCTTATCCAGGCTGACCTGCCCCGTCATTACGGTCGGACAACGCCAGGCAGCCGAAGTTACGGCGCACGTATTGGAGCGCCACGCCAGTGAACAAACGTTCTTGCTTCGCGCCGGCAACGAGTCCATTCCAGTACGAACCCAGATGATTGGGGACACTCACGTATCCAACTGCCTGTCCGCAACAGCGATGGGTCTGGTGATGGGTCTGGACCTGCCAACCATTGTCCGCGGCCTGGAGGCTGTCAAACGCATCCCTTCGCGGCTGGACCGCCTTTCATGTGGTCAGGACTTTGGCGTCTATGTGGACTGTGCTGACACGCCGGATCGGCTGGCGGTCTGCTTGCGGACGATGCGACAAGTAACGCGAGGGCGCGTACTCTGTGTGTACAGCGCCAGTGACGAACTTCCGGCCAACGAGCGGCCGTTGCTTGGTCGCGTGGCGGAAAGGGCCGTCGATGTTGGAATCATCACCAACAGCAGCTTGCATTGCGAGCCTTCCCTGTGCGTGACACACGACATTCTGGACGGGTACGAGCGGCCCGCAAGAGCGCACTCCATCCCCAGTCGGATTAACGCAATCCAATGGGCGCTTGACAAGGCCCGCCCCGGCGACTCGCTCTTGATCGCCGGAGGCAGCCGCACCGGCTGGCTCGGCGAAGAAACCCAGGGCACTGACGACTTTGAACTTGCCCGCAACTGGCTCTACGAATTTGGTGACAACCCAGGTCCCCAAATACTGACTGGAGCCTTCGGCTAACAGGACACGGTAACTTTATGTTGAAGATCTGTATTGCACAACTTGCTGAATTAGTCGATGGTCGCCTCCGACTGGCCTCGATGCCGCCGTTGGGCGGTGGCTACGAGCCAACCGGTCAAATCGTGATCGACAGCAACATGGTCTCGCCCGGCGACCTTTATTGGGCGTTGGACGGATTCGGACACAACGGTTCGTCCTACACCCAACAGGCGTTTGCCAACGGCGCGCAGGGCGTCGTCGTTGCTGATCGCGGCGTCGAGCCGTGGGCTGGAAAGTTCTGCATCGACGTCGCAGACAGTAATTGCTCGTTCTGCTACTTCGTGCGGTGTTTGGAAGGCACGTTTGTGAAAAACCGTACACCAATTTCTCTCGGTGTACATAATGAGATTTCCCTGCTCAAGGCGATTGCCGGGGGCGACAGATCAGTTTTGGAGGATTTGATTCAACGACAAGCGATGCGGTCGACGTTGCTGGCCGCGTGAACAACAGAACAATGGCAGTTCCATCATTCGTGTCGCGATTTGCGGGAATCCGGCGCACCTTCCCCCTGGGTTGGAAAAGCTTGCCTGCTGAGGGCAGCGGTTACTGGGTCAACCGCTTCAGTAGGCGGTTATGGTGGAACTTGTGACTGGCGTCCGGAGTGGTGTTTTCACCACTCCGGCGCCAGGGAATACGGAGAAGGCGGAACCGGAAACGGGGTCCCGCCTTCTCTCATTTCTTGCCCCAAAAGTCGGCGGCGTCTTTCATTCCGTATGATCAGACCAATCGGCCTTCGACTCATGGCAGGATAGCCTGGAGGTCGATTCTTGATTGAACAAGGTGATTCGCATCGAGCCCAGAAAACGAGTTTCATGTATGCCTTCGCAAGCTGTGGACAATTCGGCAAGTCGTTGGATGAATGCGACGTCAGTCAAGGTTCGCTCTGTGTTCATCTTTGCGGCGTTGCCTATTTCTGCGTTGGTGGTCTTGCAAACCCATCTGGCGGGTGCGGAGTTTAAGCGACTACCTCCAGTTCGCTTGCCGCAGGTTAGTGGGTTGGCTTCCGGAACCGTGATAGCCGTGCTTGAAATGGACGATATTGTCCGACTCGCCGGCGGCGCCGTCGAACTCCGGGTTCGCCAGGGGTGGTGGATCTGGGAAGTCCCAATGGGCCGGGAAGTGCGTGTTGCGCTGTCGCCAACTCGCCCGGCGTCGTGGGAGGAGCTGCCTGCATCGGGCCATTGGATCTGCTTTCATCTGGACCCAGCCAACTCAGCCAATCCACGAGAGTATCTGGCCGGGCGGATGCGAGAGCGGCTTATTGAGGTTACAGGTGGCAGGTTCGAACCGTTGAATTCGATCCAATTCCAACGCATTGGCCCCTGGGATGCGGCCGAATTGGAGTTCTCATTGCCGTCCTCGCCAGAGGCCGGCACCATGGCCATCCGCGGAAGTCATGTTCTGGTCAGCACGCCATGGGGCCTGCTCGAATTTCATACGCAATTCCCGGCCAGTCGTTACGCAGAGCAACTTGACGAGACGGCGCGGTTTCTGAGGCAGGTGAAACTGACCGTACCAACGGTGACGGAGGCTGACCCGACAACGGCGCACACAAGCGCCGCAACGCTCATCCACGGTTCGTGGAAAGCGTTTCGCAGCCGTCTGCGACTTTCCAGCAATGGCCGCATCGAAATCGAGACAGACCGCGCAAAGATCATCTCGCCGCCCCACGAAGAGCTTCAGACGGTCGCAGACGAGTTGCTGCAGGGAGAATATCGCGCAGACGGTGATCTGCTGTTCGTACAATGGCGTGACGGCAGTAAGTTGAATTTTCGCTGGAAGCTGAACGGCGGTGACCTGCTGTTAACCGACCACGAGGGCCAGATCAGTCAGTTGCGACGCATTGCAGAATAGGTTCTAATCGCTCCGCCCTTGTAATTCGCACTTCTTGGTCATTGGAATTCATCAGCCTTGTCGAAGCCACACTCGCCGACCGACCGACCTGTGGCCTTGGTAACAGGTGCCTCGCGTGGCATTGGCCGCGCTATCGCAGAAAGGCTCGGCAGCGGACGTCACGCCGTCGCTGTCAATTATTTTCGCAGTCCCGACGCGGCCAATGAGGTCGTGCAGGCAATCGAAGCGACGGGAGGCAAGGCTTTCGCCGTGCAGGGAAGCGTGGCCCTGGCCGACGACCGCCAGCGTCTGATTGACGAGACGCTTGACCGGTTTGGCCGATTGGATGTGCTCGTTAATAACGCCGGCATTACCTCTCCCGGTCGTCGCGATCTGCTTGATGCTACCGAAGAAAGTTGGGACGAGGTCTTCGAGACAAACCTCAAGGGACCCTTTTTTCTCGCACAACGCGCAGCTCGCGAGATGATCGAAATGGCCACTGCGGGCACGCTCGCCGGCGGCGTGATCGTCAATGTGTCGTCAATTTCGGCGTACGCAGTCTCTCCGAATCGGGTCGATTACTGCACGGCAAAGGCGGGATTGCAGATGGTCACGTGGCAACTGGCTTGCCGATTGGCCGAGCACAACATCCGTGTCTTCGAGATTTGTCCTGGAGTCATCCAAAGTGATATGACGGCGCCGGTTGTCGAGAAGTACGACGCACTGATCGCAGATGGCCTGGCGCCGATTCGCCGCTGGGGACAGCCGGACGATGTCGCCAAGGCAGTCGAAGCCGTCGTTTCAGACGCTTTCCCATTTACGACGGGCGAGCGGATCAACGTCGACGGTGGTTTTCACATGCGCCGCCTGTAGGCCGCTTCTGACCGGCCTGTGTTCCAGGAACACTCCGAGACGACGGGCAGATGGGAACTTACTTGACTTAGCAGTGTTCGACCTTTTATTGTCGTCTTTCGCTCCGCGAGAGCACGTTCCTTTCGCGGAGCGAAAGGCGACTATCGGACAGTAATTGTACGAACGATCCTTATTGACGCTGTGGCACCAAATCCTGCCACCAGACACGTTTTTCTGCCTGCCGCTCTTGTTCGACAGATTGTCGCCGCTGCGTGCCAACTGCCGGCAGCGGTCGCGCGCCGCGATTCGCTGTCCGAATACCTGACTGCGGTGGCGCGAAAGGGGTCGCTTGCTGGCTCGGCAGAGCGGGACGGGTTCGCGTAGCCGTTCGCGGTGACCGGCCAGGGTCCACAGTGGGCAGGCGTCGAATTGCAGTTCGCTGACGTGAGAACGATCGGCGCCTCGCTTCTTCCACGATCACCGGCGGCGGAACAGGGACGTTTCCGCCAGGCGGAACTGGAGGAACGATAGCCGGAGCCGGAGGATCGATTGTGTCTGACGGAGCGTGCTCGGGCGCCAAGGGAGCTGGCAACGGTTCACCTTGTGGTGGCGCGGCAGGGCTGCCTTGTTGCACAATTCCGATAGAGGCCGAGTGTTCGTTTGGTCTCGATTCGCATCATCCGATCATCTCACTGCAAGGCATCCCCAGCTCCGTCATCGTGTTTAGAATCTTGCACCCA
>JASLRF010000602.1 GCA_030744095.1 Pirellulaceae bacterium
TTGAACTTCGCAGCCCTCTCGATGGCACCGACGGCTTCGTCAAGACGACCTTCACGATGCAAGACGCGGGCGGCATTGAGCGGCCCATGGTACTGCCCCAACGACTCGACCTGAGCGAATGCATCAGCGGCCTGTCGCAATTCGGCCTTGCCCTCGAGAAACAAGCCGATGCCGTAGTCATTCCAACGTTGCCAAGCGGGAATTCCCCGATCGCCGGCCTCCACCTCTTCTGCGATTCCCGAGATAGGAAACGTCATCGTGTCCTCGGCCAGAACCATCATGGGCAACTGATTCATATACGGCTGTCCCACACGGTGTCCGCGAATCGGCTTATCACCCGGCTTGGCCGTACGAGTCATGAAGTCCGTAAACTGCTTGTCGAACTTGCGGTAGTTCAGCTTCAGTTTAACGGTGATCGGTTTGGTAACGTCCCGCGGCACCTCCAATGCATAATGGGCCACCTGTGCGGCACCTGGCGGAATCTGATGATTGTAGAGCGGCACAAAAATGTCCGCCGCGTTGCGACGGTCGATCCGATTGCCGTTCTTGTCCAGCACGTAAGCATTGACAAAGTGCGACCAAGGGTCAACTTCGCTGGCCGCGTCCCGTCCGCCACTGCGGCCAATCACCCGTTTGCCACTGGTAACCTCGACATCCAACCAGATTTCATTCGAATCGACCGTGCCTTGGGTAAAGAGGTGCCCCATCTTCAAGGTGCGAATCACGGTCTCCAACAAGTACGATCCGCCGGGCTTTAACGCGGGGACGGTAGGCCGGAGCGGAGCGTGCAATTGGCCATCGATGGTGCCGCCTTCTTTGATTCCGAAAATGTCGACACGCATCACACCCTCATTGAAGTCTCGATGCGCTTCAATCACATCCGGCTCATTGCGAAGCCACGCCATCGCGGTATTGGCGCTGGGAAACAGATGGCTGTGCACGCTGGGCTGGTCCGCGCCGGGGAAGTTCTTGGCCCCAAAGTCTTTGGATGCCGCCAGGGGCATGTGGCAACCGTTGCAATTGGTTTGCGCCTGGGGCGGATAATAAAAGCTGCGTGCACCGTGGCCCGAGACTCCGCTGAGCAAATAGGGGTCGTAGTGGTTTTGGCCACGGAGAAACTCCTTGTACTGTGTCAGCTCCTTCGGCAGATGGACTTTGTGGCATGTCGAACAGAACTCGGCCGTTTTGTGGAACGGCTTGAGAAAAGTCTGCTTGTGGAACGAAGGTTTCGCTTTGACAACTGTATTGTTGATGAACTGCAACAGCGTGTTTTGACTGGAAGCAAACGGATAGTGGAGCGGCTCTTCAATCGTATAGTCGGCATTGCCACGCGTGCTGTTGATATTGGTGATCGCGTGGCACGTGCTACAGGTAATGCCCGCGTGCGCCGTGGGGTCGTTTACATCATCGTAGTTCGGATCGTCGAAGGCACCGCTAAAAAACGGGACGGGATCGTGGCAGCCAGCGCACCACCGTGCCGCCTTCAGATTGCCGTCGCGTTTCAAAGCAACTTGACGCGTCTCCCGAACGCTCGCCAAATAGGCAGGATTATTGAACGAGCTAATGTGGTGCA
Source organism: Pirellulaceae bacterium (assembly GCA_030744095.1). The sequence continues at coordinate 1,574 of JASLRF010000602.1, forward strand.
CGCTATGGAACCACCCATCGTAAATGTCCGAGTGACATTTCTTACAGTAATCGTCCATCATCATCGTCTTGGCCGGGATGAAATCACCTGTGCCGGTGCGCGCCAGCGACGGTTCGAAATACTGTGCTCCTTCCTTGGGACCCACGGCATACCACTGCCTTGGATCCTGGGCTTGGACGATGACCATCAATAGCACGATCATGCCAACGACGGCGCCGTAGGCCAGTCCCACACGCCATTTGATCCGTGGCCCGGCCAGTCGGTGCAGCCAATACAGCCACATTGCTGAAAGCGGCGCGATCACGTGGCACCAATAGACCAGCGAACGTGCGGCAGGCTGTTTGAGATCGAAGAAGCCTTCAATCCGTACCAGCAGGATCCCTGTAACGAGCACCACGATGCCCATGCCGAATAGGAAATAGCCAATTCGCACGGCACGCTGATTGCGACGATTCCTGGACGCCAGCATGTGAACGGTGCCAAACACCAGGAAGGGCACGACCAGCAGCAGGCCCAGCGCCAAATGCAGCATGAGCATGCTGAGATAAAAGTGGTTTTGGTAAGTTACTCCGTCGCCCCAACGCTGGCTGACCCATTCGAGCCCCGTTACTGCAGCCAAGAACACCGAGTTCGCACCAATGACAGCCACCAGTGCGAAGACGACATAGAGCAGAATCCGTAGTCGTGGCCCGACGGCACGCACGTACTGTTTGCCGGTTGGTTGCAGCAAGTCCGCATGGCGCGACGCTGCTGAGTTCTCCGCGGACATCGCGAGACTCCTTTGTTGGAAAGATGGATCACCATCGATTCGAAAATGAGATCGGCGGAGAACCAAGTGAGCGCAAGCTCAGGCGTAGCCAAGACGTGGCTCGCCTTCTGGGAACTCAGCAACCGGCAACGTATTGATCACAACGTCACACAGGTAGCCAGGCAGAGGGGCACCACGAACCAAGAAAGGTCTGCGCGGCAAATCGCGGTGGTCGTTCCACGCGATCAAAGACGCCCTCGACGCGGCGCGAGGCACGGAGATCGACGCAAGATTCTCCACTTGCTGACACTGCGGCGCCTGCCGTTGGTGCAATCGCCACAAGTTCTGGGCTCGACGTGATCACGATGGGCACCGGTAATGGCGGGGAAGCGTCGCCTTGCCGGCAACCAGGGCCCTGGCATGGAAGCCGGGAAGGGCGCTCTATCGGCATGGCTGAATCCAGTTCCGGCACCGCGTGTTGCTGCGCCTGGCGCGGCGGTTCGCGCAATGGATTTCCGATCACGACATAGTCTCCGCAGCCTGCGTGCGCGATCGACGTGATGCTGCCAAGCAGTGCGGTAACCAACAACGCGACACTGCCGAGCATCATGGCGCGGTAGCGCAGTTGACGGCGCTGGTTGTCAGTGCTTTTCATGGCCGAAACGGCTGATATGGAGAAGCGTCGCGTGTACTCGCGAAGAGTAAGTCGACAATTCACTATAAGAACGAGCCAAGAAGACGTCAAATCGACTGATGCGGCGTACTCACTCGCTTTCAATAGTCGCGGATCGTGTTCCAAAACTCGGAGCGTTTTTGGGTCCGAGTCTGGTATTTTCGCAGATACTCTCGATAGCTCGGCGAATCTGGTACCGTCTGTTCCACTGGGAACGGATAACGCCGCATACCAACAAACGGTAGAGGCTCTACGGTTTGGCCGTAGACAGTGTTCAAGTCGGCATCCTTGTCCCACCCGACATTATGGATGACGAAGTCCCGTACCCACCCCTCTGGAAGAGGCATCGCTGGCTCGGCAAATGTCAGAGTCATCTCGTCGCCGGCACCGATCACGACCAATCGGTCATCATTCTCGATCAGTAGCTCGCGCACGTCACCGAACTTCGTGAAGCGACCATCCATCGGCGGCCACTTGCGTGCGGGCGAGACTTTCTGATAGTCGTAGATCTCTGGCGAGTTTTCTTTGGGAGGGAGTGGCTGCGAAAAACCACGGTAATGCAAGTCGGCGGATCGTAGCGCTAGAGGCGTCTGGCGAACATCGGCTGGCAGTTCGTCGACGGTGTAGAACGCCTCGTCCCAATAGAATTCGCCCGTCGTCACAATTCGTAAACGAAAGTCGTCTGTCAGAAAAGCCTTGGACAGGTCGACGACAATCGTCTTGGTCTTTCCTCCGGGAAATCCCATATAGGGGATCGTCTCCTGCCATTTACCATCCGCGCCGGGAACCCAAATCGCAGGTGGTTTGGGGCCGTTGAGTTCCGGGTGCCGAGATAGCGCGACATTCAGCGAGGTGTCTGTCGGATAAATCCAACCGGTCAAGAATAGCTTGATTTGCCGCGCGTCCTTCAAGTCTCCCAGATCCAATTCAAGATAGTGCTGGTCAACCAGACCTGGCACAACATTCTTGTCGAAGCCGCGCATGAACGTGCCGTCGCGGTGTAAGATTTCCGGCAACACGTTGCGTGCGTGCTGATCGCGAGCTGCCACCGGCGGGCGGCGGGTTCGCACGGTGTGAATCAGGTGTTCGGCAATCTCGGCTGGCCCAACTTTCTCATTCGAATAGAGTTCCACGTCCGCTGGATGGTCGAGGGCGATTAATCGAATGGACTCGAAGTACGCTGCCTCCCACAACTCTTCCGTAACCTGTACGGCGTAGAGCCCGTCATGTGGTTTGAGGAGGTCGCCAGGGATCAAGAGGTACTCCCATTCACGCGCCGGTGCCAACACCCCTTCGGCAAACTGCAACCCGATTGGGGCCGCCCACAGCAAGTCGGTGAAGAACTCGAACTTCTCACCGGTCCAGGTGTACAAGTACGGGCACGAGCCCTTTAGCACCATGGTTTCGCAGATCGCCTGATTGGTCACTGGCGCGATGGCTGCTTGCGGTACGCCATTAGGCCACAAGTAACGGATCACATCTGCCTTTTCCAATTCGCCCAAGCCGAAATGCGTGACGGGTCGATGGACTACTTGGGCTTGGTAGCGGAAGCCCGTTTTTATTTCAATGAGGCCGCCGATTCCGTTGTGATTTGATTTACCCTTGTTATCGACGAGCCCCAGTGTTCGAATTTCCAGCCAGTGGTTTAGGTTGCCGCCTTCATTGGAATAGAGTGTGATACCCTGTCTCGTGAGTACGGCCACATCTTGATCGCCATCCGCGTCGAAGTCGGCCACATCGCATTTGCGAATCGCAACGGGAGTATCTCCAAACACCGACGCCGCGATCGTGAATGTCCCGTCATCCGACCCTCGGTAAACAAGGAGGCCGTCGTCGCTCCAGACAAGAGCATCCTGAAAACCGTCGTTGTCATAGTCCCACAGTGTCAGCCCATCGAATTTGATATCTCCAGCTTGCGAAGCACGCATCGCACGGGGAATACCTGTTGGCGACGAGTGGGTCTGGATCAGCTGGAAACCGATGGCGCCGTTTCCAATCAGATCCCACGAGGCATTGCCATCACAGTCCAAGAGCGACAGCGACGTCGACCCTTTGAGTGCGTCGAACTCTTTGTCAAGAACGACCCAACTAAAATTGCCGTGCCGTTTGTTCTCCAAGTAACCAACTAAACCACCCTCGGGCGCGGTTGCCAGAATGTCAATGTCAGCATCTCGGTCCCAATCGACCGGCAATAGACTGGTGAAAGGATGGTCGGCTGGCGGCATCCGCGAGTAGGGAGTGGCGTTGGCGAATGTCATGTTTCCACGTGCCAACAACGCCACGATTCCCTGCTGGCTGGCCAGAATCACGTCGAGATTGCTGTCGTGGTCGAAGTCGACGAGCACGCCATGATGGGCCACCGGAACATTGAGATCCGCGGATTGTTCCACCCGCACCAACGAGCGTTTTTGGCTTTCGCTATCGAGTTCGTTGCGCAGGACGAGCAGTCCAGATTCGCCGAAGATCACCACGTCGACATCCGCGGCGTAGCAGACATGGGGCTTAAGTGGCCCAGGACTCCCGTCTTCCGTTTCTTCGTGGGCGATCGTGTGGTCACGATCGTGATCCAGGTCGGCCACCAGGAGCCCACGCACGCCGGGAGGAATTTCCAACGCAGTCAGTAGGCCCCAAGCGCTGGCCGGTTCGGCTTGGCCATAGACTTCGACAGAGGTGGGGCGTAGCACAACGATGTCCTGCGCACCGTTCAGGTCGAAATCGACGGCGATCATGTCCACGGCGTCTTCGATCGCCGGTAACTGCCGATCCGCGGCCAGGGGCGAGAATGTCACATCAATGCCGGGACTGAGGGCGGGTGGCTGCGGGTACATGTCACGGAACGCCGGACTGAAATTGTGGACGACGAACCCAAGCGGATGGGGTTTCAGACGCTTCAGGTCACCCTGCGCAAACTCGTGTCTACGCATCGAATTGAAGAACACGATACGTACGCGCCCCTTGACTACAGGCCAGTTTCCCTGCTCTGCTGCTTCAATCGCGGCATCCACCATCGCAAAGATATCGATCTTCACCGTGTCCTGGATCTGCCTTTGCAACGGCGCGATCGTCTCTTTTGAAGCTCTCAAGGTCTCGACGATCGAGGCGTCTTCTTTCTCTGCCTGAACCAACAGCCACTCGCCCAGTACGAACAAGTTATCGGGAGCTCTCTGATAGGCGCGGCCCAGGGCGGCTTCGCCAAGTCTGCGCGCATCGGCATCTTCGACGAATCTCATTGCCTCGAACAACTGATACGGGTAGCCGACCATCGAGGGGTCACGCCGTTCGGCAGTTTGCAACGACTTGATCGCCCTGGCCAAGAATGTACCGTTGGCGTCAGGGTCCTGGGCGATGAGATTGTTGCCGGCCTTGAGGGCCGTCATGGCATCGAGCCAAGCGGTTGTGGCAGCCGCGGGTTCAGCCTGACGAAGCCGGTCCAGCGCCTCTTCCATCGCCGGAAGATCCACCTTTCCTTCGTCATAGGCCAGGAATCGACCGATAGCCAGGTTCCGATTTGGCAGCGCTTCCTGGGGAAGCTGTCGTCCGATCTCCAGGAACAACTGGTCGGCAGCCTCCAACTCTGCGTTTTCCAAGTGGGCAATCGCGACGTGCGCGTCATGCACCAATTGCGCGGCCGTGTCTGGCGCAAGCGGTTCGCTGACAATGTCGACGTCCACAGGCCCAGGCGGGATCTCCGGCTGCCTGGCATAATAGACAAACGCGCCAATGACCAGTCCGGCGATAGCGCCGACCAGAAAAAGCAGACGATTTCGATCCGAGGCCGGAGTGCTTGAGGGGCCGTTCATGTGCTTTCGTACGCCGGGCTACTTGTCTTGGTTCAAGAGGACCGTCAAAAAAACAGATAGATCATTGTGACGCGATTCGGCCCGCGAACAAGGCCGCACTTCCGACGACCTCGAGAACATGTGATTCAAAATGCTCACCCAACGCGGAGCCCAGTTGGTCCAGGTGGTCATCGCGATTGCAAAAGATCCGCTGGCGATTGTAGTAAGCCATCAGCCCCCGCGAGGCCCAGCCACGCTGAATCCCACCGCCTAGGAGCGTCGAGCCAAACAGGATGCCGCCTGGACGAATCAGACGCGTCAGATTCTGGAAGACGACCGCCTTGTCCAACATAGAGCCCGGCAGGCAATGCAAGACGTAATTCAAACCGACCGAATCGAACGGTGCCTCGTCGATCTCGATCGGCATCAGCACGTTGGCTTGGAATTGCATTGGTTGATATCTCGCGATCCGCTGCGCGGCCGTCTGCAAACAGGTTGCGTTCAAATCCAGCAATCCAATCCGTGGACGTTCGGCCGGAAACCGACAGTGGTCCAGCAGATACCCTGTACCCACTCCGACGTCGAGATGATTCGCCGAAATGTCATCGTTGTACATCCGCAGCAGCCGTGACGTTGGGCATCGCCAGATCCAGCGGTTCGAAATGCCCAAGACCAGAAAGTCGTAGATCCGGAGTGTCGCCTTGGTATAGATGGCTTGCCCAGCGTCGATCTCGTCGGCGGTTGGTGGCATCGTGTTTTCACAAGTTGCGTATGAATGCGAGCGATTTCAACGGACTCGTCTTTTCCCAAACGCAGTTACAACGCCAACAACAGCCGACCGGGAGCTTCGAGATAACTGATTACCGTGTTCAGAAACCTCGCCGCAGTGGCTCCATCAACCAGGCGATGATCGTAGGACAGGCTGAGCGGCATCATCAATCGCACCTGGATTTCGTCGTTGATGACGACTGGCATTTTCCGCGAACGTCCGACCAACAGGATCGCAACTTCGGGGATGTTAATGATGGGTGTCGAATACGTTCCACCGATGGCACCCAAATTGCTAATCGTGAACGTCCCACCGCGCAGGTCGTTGATCCCGAAATCACCGGAGCGAACCTTTTCTGCTAGCTTCCCAAGTGCTCGAGCGACAGATGGAATCGTGAGCCTGTCGGCGTCGCGCAGCGGAGGCACGACCAAACCACGGTCCGTGTCGACTGCAATACCAATGTTGTAATACTCTTTGTAGATGATCTGGCCGTTTTCCATGTCGACGGAAGCGTTCATCTCTGGATGGTCACGCAGAGCCATCGCGCAGGCTTTGATGAGAAACGGCATGGCGGTTAGCTTGATGCCCTCTTCCGCGTAATCCGCCTTGTTCGCCTTCCGTATACGTTCCAACTCGGTAACGTCGGCATCGTCGAAGTTCGTCACGCGTGGCGCCGTGGTCCACGACTCTTGCATACGATCGGCGATCGTGCGACGGATCTTCGCCATCTTTTCAATTCGCACAATGCCCCACTGGTCGGCCGATTTGCTGGGATCGGAAACCGATGACGTCTTGCCGGAACGAGCAGCTTCCGATGTCTGCAACACGATGGCCAGGACATCCTCACGTGTGATGCGACCGCTTTCGCCGGTGCCTGCGACGCTCGCCAGGTCGACTCCAACCTCGCGAGCGAACCGTCGGATTGCCGGGCCGGCTGCGACAGTGGCTCCGGATCCAGTGCCCGAGCTGCTGGGTGCCTTCGTCGTGACGGCGGGCGCTGTGCCTGCTGGTTGTTCGACCTCTCGCCTGGCTGCTGTCGATGGGCCAGGTGCGGCTGTCGCCGGCTCGACGGGCAACAATGGTTCAACTTGGGCAACGGGTTGTTGCGGTTCGGCGACGACCGGCGGCGGTACTTCAGGCTGAGTTATCGGATCGGCCGGCGTCGCAGCTTCAATCGTGATCAGCGCGCCACCGATCGGCACGGTATCACCGATCTGCACGTGGACTTTCACGATGCGGCCCGAATGCGAACAGGGGACCTCCACAGTGGCCTTGTCGGTTTCCAGTTCGACAATGCCTTGTTCCTTGTCGATCGTATCGCCTTCTTGGACGAGCACTTCGAGCACGTCGCCGGATTCGATTCCGTCACCGAGTTCCGGAAGCTTAACTTCAATCGTCACAAGTTAGTCTCCTTATGGTCGGAAATGGTGACGTCATGCCATCAGCGGGTCGGTCCTTTCGGGGTCGATGTCCAACTCCTTAATTGCCTGAGCGACGACTTTTGCTGTGATGTCGCCGTTCATTTGCAGTTCGTGAAGGGCGGCCAATGTGATGCTTTCGGCATCCACGTCGAAGTGCCGCCGCAATGCCTGGCGCGTTTCACTGCGGCCCATGCCATCGGTTCCAAGCACGCGGTATACGCCCGGGATCCAGGGCGTCAATTGTTCCGGAAGAGCGCACACATAGTCTGAGGCCGCGAGGAATGCACCTTGCAGGCCATCGACGGTTGTGTCCAGGTACGACTTTCGCGGTTCCTGATCGGGATGCAAGAGATTCCATCGTCGACAAGCTTGCGCTTCGCGCCGCAACTGAGTGTAACTGGTCACGCTCCAGACATCGCTGGAGACGCCATAATTGTCGGCCAGTATCTGCTGGGCTCGAAGTGCTTCGCGGAGAATGGCACCACTTCCGAACAGTTGAACCCGATGCTTGCCGCTGGCCGCCTCGACGCTCGAATACTTATACATGCCCTTGATAATGCCCTCTTCGCAGCCTTCCGTCATTTCTGGCATGGGGTAGTTTTCATTCTCGACAGTCAGATAGTACATAGCCGTCTCGCCGTCTTCATACATGCGTTTCAAGCCTTCAAAGATGACGACGGC
>JASLRF010000603.1 GCA_030744095.1 Pirellulaceae bacterium
AAACTAATAATACTCGTGGCATCCGTGTCACTGATCTCTAACATGACAATCCTTTCGTGTTGAAAATCGAACACGAAAGATCGTCTCAAAATTACGCTTACCGCGCTAGCCCATTTCGCCTAGAGTGCGCGCTGGCCCTGAGGAAGGAGGCCGGACGTCCCAGATCAACATGCTGGCGTATCCCACCAAAGCCACCAGGATAAGCAGGAGTACGATCAGTCCCCACATCGCGGGTTGTTTCCAAACGGACTTGCGACGCCGCACGAGCCTCCGTGTCCTCAATGGCGCTGGTATTGGACTAGAGGCGATTGTTGGTGCAGATGGGTTCGTGTGGGCGGATGCGGCAATCGCCGGCGGAGGCGGTAGTGGATCGAAACCAGCGACGGGAGGCGGTGTTGGCAAATCTGATGGCGGAATATCTGACGGCGACAAATCTGACGGCGACAAATCGAAGTGAGGAAATGTCGCGTCAAACTCGGCTCGAAGTTCTTCGTCGTAGGCGGTCTTGCGTTCGGGCGACAGCAAGCCAATCCGCGCCGCGGACACCTCGTTGAGCAGCCGCTGCGAATCCTTCGCGTGCACCCCCGACTGAAATGTCCGCAGGTGCCCCATTTGTCGATCCGCCGCCCGTTCGATCACGTTGGCGTTCGCCTCGAACCGCTCGATACCCAACAACCGGTACCAGTTGGGCGGCTGATCTCGGGCGGGAATCCCCAGCCATTCGTAATATGGGTCGAACCCGTCGTCCATTGAGCATCTCGAAAACGATCACGCTTATTCAACCATCCAATATAGCAGCAGCTGCAAGCAGCGGCGTGAAGGGTCCTGCAGGCGAATTCGTGAGCGCCGGGCTTGAACGGATTCACTCGGTGTTTCGGAGGGATCCAAAGGGGCGTTGCTGCCCGGTTATCCAGAAAACACTTTGATCCGTACAACTGATACGATCTCGACAAACCGACGGATTGTTTTGACTCGGTGGAACTACCGACGTATATGTCTTTACTAACTCTGCGCGCTTCGTACGCCGCCAGCTCGCCATACCGTCCGACTATTCGATACAACATCCGTATGTCCGCTTCGGCACCAGATCACACCGCAGCCAAAGCCGTCGTTTCCAACGACAATGCCCTGGTCATTTTCTGTGATCAAGCAAGAGAGCTGTTTGCGCAGCAGCAACGGCGCGTGCAGTTGTTGGAAGCGGACCTGTCCCAGCAAATCGAAACGGCGATCGAAGAGATCAAGCTCAGCGACGGACCTGTCGACGAGCGTGAAGCACGTTTTTGTCAACTCGACCAAAAACTAACCAAGCTCTCGAACGAACGCGATCAAGCCATCGAAGCCCGCGCCGAAGCAGAATCTCTGCTCGATGAAGCTCGTTCTGCCACTGCGAAAGTCTCACACGAACAGCACGACCTGCGTGTGCAGCTATCTCAATGTCACAAACAACTCAATGCCCGCGCCGAGGAACTCAACGAGCTGAGAACACGTTTGCAGAACTCCGTGGGCGAGCAATCACCGCAGGTGACTGACAAACTGAGGTCATTGGAGACCAAATGTGACTCGTTGCGCGAGCAACTTAGCGAGGCACAGCAGCAACTGGCCGATGCTGGCAGTGGATCTTCCAACGATTCTGGCGAGTTAGACGAATTGCGTCAGCGGTTTGAAACCGCAGTGCAGGAAATTCGGGGACTGAAGGACCGAAACAACGAGCTTAGCGGTCAGCTCGCGGGGTCCATGCAACAGGACGAGGTTCCCGTCGGTGGTTTTGATTGGGAAGCCCAAAAACGCCGGTTGATGATGCAGCTCGAATCAGACTTTGATGAATCGGACGAACAACAATCCAGCGAAAAACTCACGGTCGAAGGTACGATCCGCATCACGGATCAAGTGATCGCCGAAAAAGACTGTGAGATTGAAGAGCTGAAACAGATGTTAGACAACCAATCGAGCAGTATTGGCGATGTCGCCGTTGGTGCAGCTGCTATCGCAGAATTCTTGGATCAGGATGACCTGATCATTCAGGAACGCGAGAGCCTGAAACAACTGCAAGAGGAATGGCAAGATAAACTACGTCAAGCAGAGATCGATGTCTCTTTGGAACGCGCCAAGTTGGGCCGAGAACGGATGGATCTGCAAAGCCAGATTCAGACAATCGAACAGCAACGCCAATCGGACGAGTCCTTGTCAGATGGCGAGAAGAGCGACGACAGAAAGCCGGGTGGACGTTGGCGGAAACGTCTCGGATTGAAGGACGATTAACAGTTGCGAGGCAAAGGTCCTTTGTGGCAGCATTAGGCTTTGTCAAGACTAAGAATTAGCGTTGTCGGGCCTGATTGTCGTGGTTCGCTCCGCGAACCAAACGTTTTGATCGCGGAGCGATCGACAACCATCTCACCAGGCGACCATTCCTCTTCAACCCGAAAATTAAGAATTGACGCAGCACCAGCCTCTGCTAGCGGTTCACCCTCCGGTCCTCGATTTGCTTGATTTCTCAACGCGTGTTTGCCATGCTCGGGTCTTAGCTCACGGTACGTGACGTGACTTCTCCCACCGTTTTGTCTTCAGGCCACACTGCATGCGCACCGTCACACTCGTTGCCACCTTGTCCGCACTGGCATCGCTAAATCTGTTCACGCCGGCAGTCTTGGCAGAACCCGCAATCTACCCGGACGACGATTGGTTGCGCGTCGAACCCGTCGCTGTAGGCTTGGATAGGCGGAAGCTGAACGTGGCACGCGACTACGCTCTGACGAGCGGTGGCGCCGGTTTGATCGTCCGGCACGGAAAACTGGTCATGTCTTGGGGCGATGAGAAGCGACGATTCGATTTGAAGTCGACCAGCAAGTCAATTGGCGTGACGGCGCTGGGGCTGGCAATCGACGACGGCAAGATCAAGTTATCCGATCGGGCTCGACAGCATCATCCAAAGTTGGGTACGCCGCCGACAAAGAACGCGGACACTGGGTGGCTCGATGAGATCACGATCTTGCATCTGGCGACACAAACTGCCGGATTCGAAAAGCCTGGCGGTTATCAGCCGCTGGTGTTTCGGCCAGGGACCAAATGGCACTACAGCGACGGTGGCCCGAATTGGTTGGCCGAGTGCGTGACGCGGGTCTATCAGCGCGACGTCGAATCGCTGTTGTTCCAACGCGTGTTTACTCCGATCGGCATTACTCGCGACGATCTGCGTTGGCGAAAGCACGCCTACCGGCCCGTTAAGATCGACGGCATTACCCGATGCGAATTTGGTTCGGGCGTCCACGCCAATGTCGATGCGATGGCACGCATTGGTTACTTGTATCTGCGAGAAGGTGTGTGGCTGGAGCGACAACTGTTGTCTGCACGGTTTGCCAATGCAGTTGGAAAAACTCTGCCGGCCGTTGTTGGGCTTGACGAATTCGATATTCAACACGGCAACGCATCGGATCATTACGGGCTGTTGTGGTGGAACAACGCCGATGGCTCTTTGCCCAAAGTTCCTCGCAGCACATTTTGGTCCTGGGGACTTTATGACAGTTTGATTGTCGTGATTCCGGAATTGGATATCGTGATTGCTCGTGCTGGAAAGTCCTGGGATCGAAAGGGCTGGGACGCGCATTACGGCGTGCTTGCTCCGTTTCTGAATCCCGTCGTGGCCGCCGCCACGTCGAGGCG
>JASLRF010000604.1 GCA_030744095.1 Pirellulaceae bacterium
ATTGTCGGCGGCGTAGGTCAGGCCCTTCAGATTAGTGTGCCGATTACTGAAAGTGGACGTCAGTTCAATGCCCAGGTCGATGTGGAAACTCAGTACACCGTTTCCGTAGGCGAATTGGGGTTGGCTGAAAAACGGGCTATCGCGGGCGATGCGGCTGGCCAGGCGCGGGCGGCGGAACTCAAACCGATCATCGAACAGCTCGCAAGAACATTCATCGCCGAACGTTTGGCGGTTGCCGATCAGCAAGTCGCCGACCTGCGGACGAAAGCCAGTCAAGATAAAGCCGCCGCCAAACAGCTCGTGGTCACGGACATGGCCTACATCATTGTCAAGAACCGACTCGCCGTGACGGCCCGGCCCGAAGAACTGTTCTCCAAGCAGGGCGATGATTTGTCAGACGCGGAAGATGCGTTGAAGGATGCCGTTGCGACGCTGGGGCGACGCAGTTCGCGAGATGACGAAATCTGGGCGCTGATCACGGCGATCGTCACAGCCGCCATCTTGGTGGTCGGTCGCTACGGGCTCATTCAGTCGTTCTCGACGGCGATGGTCGTCTCGTTTACGTTTATCACGATCGTCAATCTGTTCATGTTGCAGAACAATGCCTATTGGGCGGTCGGTGCCGGAGACATTTTGGACGGGATGAGTTTTCGGTTGCCACCGCCTTCCGCGGCGGCCGTCGGTGCAACGGGTATCGCGACCGCCCTGGCAACGTTCGGGATCATCGGAGTCGGTGCGAACGAATTGATTTCGTATCCGTACTGGTGCTTGGAAAAAGGTTACGCCAGGTTTACTGGGCCACGTAACGACACCGATCAGTGGGCAGTTCGAGCACGCGGCTGGATGCGCGTGATGCGTTGGGATGCCTGGTGTTCGATGGTGATCTACACGTTCGCAACGCTGGCGTTTTATCTGCTCGGCGCAGCCATCCTCTCGCGAACCGGCTTGATCCCCGCCGCGGACGAGATGATTCGCACATTGGGTGTGATGTACGAGCCCGTGTTTGGATCGATCGCGCGATGGATTTTTCTGTTTGGCGCATTCGCGGTGCTGTATTCGACGTTCTTCGTCGCGACCGCCAGTTTGGCACGCGTCGTGCCAGACGGGATGCGCGTCATTGGCATCGGTCCAACAACCGAGGCCTCATATCAAAACTGGGTTCGAGGCTTCAGTGCCTTGTTCCCGTTCCTCTGCGTGTTAGCTTATAGTGTTTTTCAACAGCCTGTGGAATTGGTGTTGCTCGGTGGCATAATGCAGGGTGTTATGTTGCCGATGCTGGCTGCTGCTGCTTTGTTCTTCCGCTACAAACGCAACGATTCGCGAATCACACCCAAGTTTCTGTGGGATGCGTTCCTGTGGCTCTCGGCAATCGGCATGTTGATTACCGGTGTATGGGGAGCATGGACCGCATGCGGCAAGCTGTTACCCCACCTAACGGCGCTCGTCGGCATGTAATCGTTGTCGCGTTACCGTTGGTGACGTTTGTCGAGTGTTACGATCTCAGAGAAGTCAAGAAGGCGAGCAAGTCGGCCAGTTGTTGGGCGGTCATGTCCTGCCACATCAATTCCGGCATCAATGATTTCTGTTGAGGCGCCAACAGTTCAATCTCGTCCGTGGTGAAGCGCAGTTCTTTCACTTGGGCATCTTTGAGCACCACTTCGTCCTGATCTTTTTTCAGCAGTAACCCGGTAAATACACGGCCATCGGTCGTCTCGACCAGATGCGTCATGAACTTGGGGTCGATGTCCTTCGAAGGCTTCAAGATGCTGTCGAGTAGCTGCTCGCGTGAGTACTTTTTGCCGACGCCGTCCAGGTCCGGTCCCAGCGATTGACCTTGCGTACCTAAGCGATGACAGTTACGGCATTGCAGCGAACTGCCCGTCAAGAATCGTGCCCGTCCCTCGGCAGCACGACCTTTCAACTTCAAGACGGCTTCGATGTCGAAATCACGACCAAGCCGTTTGACGCGTTGGTCCTCGGGAAGAAACCGTTCGAACAGATCGCGGATCTGCGGGTCCGGCTGTTCCGTGGCCTGGCGAAGCGATTCCGCCACGACCTCATCAGACAAACCGCCGCGCGCGATCGCCTGTGACAACACCATGGCAGAGGAGGTGCCGGTCAAGAGTCGAGTAATCGCTGAGGTGTCCGCCACGCTACCACGATTCTCCAGTGCGCCGAGGCTCTTCGCTGCAGCATTCCTCGACGATGTGACCGAGGGACGAATGGCGGGCTCGACGTCAAGCTCGCCAATCCAGTCCTGGATCAGCTGCAAGCCGCGTTGGTCAACGATGGACGATCCAATATACGGCATGCGGCCGCGACCGGTCTTCGCCATCCGGTAGAGCAGCACGCTGCGATATGGATCGCCAGAGGCGACAACTTGAGCCGCATGGATTCCAAACGTGCCCTGAGTCGGTCGCTGGTGCAGCAGGTTCGTCTTCGCAAGTGGCAGCTGAACTTGAACGTCCATCGCAGCAGTACCCCCACCGCCACGTCGATGGCAATGAGCGCAATTGACGTGCAGATACGCTCGGGCTCGTTGCTCCAACGTAGCCGTACTGTCGTGCGGATCAACGATCGTGGGGGGCGTGGACGGTAGCGGTTTGGCAAACAGCCCAATATGTGTCAGCGTACGCAGCTGATTGTCACGCGTCGCGGCGTAGTCTAAATCGCAATCGAGCTGCGATGGAGTGAAACCGTACACGGTTCCGCCTCGTGTGGTGTGACAAAGCAGGCACTCTGTCGAACTGGCGAAGTGCCAGGTTAGCTGCCGAAGTCCACCGCTCGCGTGCGCGTCACGAACCGAATAATCGCGATCGAAACCTGTGCGCACCCGCACCGCGTCGGTCTGCGCGTCATTCCAGGCGTACGTGTACGCCCGCCACGTGTCAACGTCGAAATGCAGGATCTGCGTCTCCAAACGCAGCGTGCGATTCGCGTCACCATCGACGGTGGGCAGCGAGATTGTCTTCATCAACACCGCGTCGTGTGGAAACTCCCAGCTACCTTTGATGAATCCGATCTGCACGTTGCTCGTTTCATAAGTGCCAAGCGATGTCAGTTCCGGCAAGGCGACAAACCGCTGGGCGACGGCACCGTCCATCCAAGGTTGGGCCTTGATGCGATACGGGACCACGCCGGGTGCCACCGAATGATCCGCAACCGATGCGAACAACCCGGTCTCACTCAGTTTCTCCGGAAAGCGACGGTTGACTTGGCTGGGCGGATTGGCCACCAGCCGGTGGAGTGTACCATCGTAGGCCACAACGTAAAGTTCGCCATCGTTGTCGATTCCAAAGCAGATGATCTGCAATGCCGTATCAACAAGTTCACGAGCCTTACTGCCCTCCTCTGCGGTTACCGGCACACTCCAGAGTTTTCCAGTTACGTAGTCTCCGTAGACGTATTGCCCAACAAGATCCGGAAGTCGCGTTCCACGATACACAAACCCACCGGTGATCGAGCGTGATTCAATGTGTGAATGAGCGACCGTGGGTGGTGACACTGGAGTTGGGCCGCGGGTCCGTTCACGATGAACGGCTTGTGGCCCTTCGACCAGACTCCAACCGTAGTTTGCCCCGCGCTGGACGCGATAGATCATCTCCCACAGTTCCCAACCGACATCGCCAACCCACAGAGAACCGGTTGGCGGATCAAAGCTCATTTTCCAAGGGTTGCGAAAACCGTATGCCCAAACTTCCGGCCGGGCACCGTCCAAGTCGACAAACGGATTGTCCGTGGGAATCGAATACGGATGGGCCGCCGTTGGATGATTCACGTCAATCCTGAGCACACTGGAACGCAGGTTGGAAACATCTTGTCCAGACAACAGTGGGTCTGGCGGAAACGCAGGGCCACCGTCTCCCGTCGAAATGTACAGAAACCCATCGGGGCCGAACTTCAAGCAACCGCCATTGTGGCCACCAGACCGCCAGGTGATCAGAATCTGCTCGCTATCCGCATCGATGGTCGGCGGGTCGGTATCGTGAACTCGAAAACAAGACACGCGAGTTCCATCCTCTTTGTCCTGGCCCATCGTGTAACAGAGGTAGCAAAGGCGGTTTTCAGCAAACTGTGGATGAAACGTCAGGCCGTACATGCGATCGCCGCCAGCGACATGGCCCTGCAGATCGAAGAACAACTCTTTCTCCCGTTTGCCATCAAGAAGAAGGTCGGGTCGAAATGAGTAGACTTGGCCAGCTAACTCCGCCACGAAAAGACGATCAGTCCGCGGCGCATTGGTTAGCACCACAGGGTCGGTAAACTGAACCGACGGAAACACGCGTTCCGTTCGATACGGCGCAGGTGGGTCCGGTGAACCGGTGATTCTCGAGGTCGTCCAAGCAACGCGTTGCTCGATCCCAAACGGAGCAGCTGTTTCGAGTGGCTCTGATTTCGCAACCAAAGGAGTTAGCACGACCACAATAGCAAAAGGCAAAGCCAGCCAACATGATGCAGACAATCGCATGGATATTTCCTACCAGTTAAGGGGTTTCTTCGACGGATCGATTATCGGCACCCGCTGGTTGCGTTGCAAGTTACGGGTCGTGCGGGCCGTGCAGCTTGTACACGCACCGCCAACCGGGTAACTTCGGGATCGCGTCCCAAACTGTTCCCTGTTTGACAAGAGGTTTTCCCGTCCATGAAGATCATTCGTTGTGAAGACACCTCGGGCGAAACACGTTATGGCTGCCAGCATCCCGATGGCACGGTCACGCGTATCGATGGCTGCCTGTTCGGCGACTTTGCAGACACAGGCGAACCACTGCAGATAAACAAATTGCTGGCCCCGGTCATCCCCACCGCGATCCTCTGTATTGGATTGAACTACCGCAAACACGCTGCCGAAGGAAATAATCCAATTCCTGATCACCCGGTCCTTTTCATGAAAATGCCCAGTGCGGTGCAGGACCCCGACGATGCAATCCTTTTGCCGACGCAGCTCGCCAGCACCAAAGTTGATTACGAATGCGAGCTGGCCGTCGTGATCGGTAAGGAGTGCAAAAACGCCACCAAAGAAAACGCACTCGATTATGTACTCGGCTACACCTGCGCTAACGATGTTAGTGCCCGCGACTGGCAGATCTCTTGGGGTGGCAGCCAGTGGTGTCGCGGCAAGACCTTCGCCACGTTCTGCCCGCTCGGTCCTGCCCTAGTGACGAAAGACGAGATTGCGAATCCCAACAATCTGGCAATCAAAACGGTGTTGAATGACGAAGTCATGCAGGACTGGAACACCGATGACATGATTTTTGATGTCCCGACACTCATCGAATTCCTCAGTGGCAGCAGCGTCCTGGCACCTG